>CAIQEX010000048.1 GCA_903870955.1 uncultured beta proteobacterium | reverse complement strand
TCGGCCAACATGGCGGCTGTGCTGGTTGCCAAGGCTGTGGGCGGCAATGTGTTCTTCGGCTTTATCTCCGCTGTGGCATTTGCAACCATTCTGGCTGTGGTGGCAGGCTTGACCCTGTCTGGCGCATCGGCTGTGTCGCATGACATCTACGCCACGCTGATCAAGAAGGGCAAGGCTGATAGCGCTGACGAGTTGCGCGTCTCGCGTTACACCACGGTCGCCCTGGGCATCGTGGCGGTGGCTCTGGGCATCGCCTTCGAGAAACAGAACATCGCCTTCATGGTGTCGCTGGCCTTCGCTATTGCAGCATCGGCTAACTTCCCCGTGCTGTTCATGTCTGTGCTGTGGAAAGACTGCACCACCAAGGGCGCTGTCATCGGCGGCTTCATGGGTCTGATCTCTTCGGTTGGCTTGACAGTTGTGTCGCCTTCCGTTTGGGAAGCCACTCTGGGCAACCCCAAGGGCTCGGCCTGGTTCCCCTACACCTCGCCTGCGCTGTTCTCCATGACCATCGGCTTTGTCGGTATCTGGCTGTTCTCCATCATGGACCGCAGTGCCAACGCCGCCAAAGAACGTGCAGCCTTCCCGGCTCAACAAGTACGTTCCGAAACCGGTCTGGGTGCTTCCGGAGCTTCCGGACACTAAGCGAAATGTTTGCGCAACGAAGGTTGCGCTTCCATTAAAAAGCCGGGCCCAAGGGTCCGGCTTTTTTTGTTCGCGTGGCTTACGCTTTTTGCGGATTGATCAGGTACTTGGTGCCGGTTGAACGCTGGCCATACACCGCAATCACGTCAGGTTGGAGCGCTTGCGCCAGAGAAATCTCCCTTGAATACCGGCTGGCAAAGGTGGTCGTGAGTTCTGACGCCACACGCTGGCGCAAAGTCTGCGCTGCAGCCTCGCCGATGCGCTGCAAAAACGGGAACAAGAGCCAGCCCCCCATGCCCCAGGAAAACCCAAAGTTGCGCGTGAACTCTGTCGGCCGGGTGTCGAGGCCGCCATAGATATAAACCTGCTTGTGGGTGGTGGAGCCATAGCGGCTGTACTCACCCGGTTTGCGGTTGAGCGCCGCTTCCATGCAGGTCAAAATCTGTCCCGCAAGTCGACCACCGCCGGTTGCATCAAAGGCGATGGTGGCGCCGGTCTCGACCAGTGCCTGCGTCAGATCGGCCATGAAAGTGGGCGACGAGGTGTCACACACATGCAGCGCACCCAACTCTTTCAGAATCGCCGCCTGTTCCGGCTTGCGCACGATGTTGACCAGCGCGATGTGGTCCTTCAGACAAATCTTGTTGAGCATCTGTCCCAGGTTGGACGCAGCGGCGGTATGCACCAATGCGTGGTGACCCTCCCGCCGCATGGTTTCAACCATGCCAAGCGCAGTGAGCGGATTAACGAAGCACGATGCGCCGTCAGCGGGCGCAGTGCCCTCGGGCAAGACCAGGCATTGTTTGACGGAAATGCAGCGGTATTGCGCATACATCGCACCACCCAAGACCGCGACGGTTTTACCCAGCAAGGCTTGTGCGGCCTCCGACGTGCCGGCGGCTACGACCACACCGGCACCTTCGTTGCCCACGGGGAGCGACTGGTCCACTCGGGCCAACATGCTCCTCATCGCCGCCTCGGCAATGGTCATCGTGACAACCGGTTGTTCGGGTGAACCGGACAGCGTGCTGGTGGTGATGTCGGCGGCGCCAAATAGCAGCCCGATATCCGACGGATTGATGGGTGTTGCTTCAATGCGCACAACGACTTCGTCTGGCCCGGGTGGGGGTGTTGTGATCGTGTGCAAAGACAACTCCAATTGACCACTGGTTTTGACCAGCGAGCGAAGTTGAAGTCCCGTGAATGTTGCTTGGTTTGGCATGGCGTGCTCCGGTGAATGCATTTCACTCTAGCACCTGGAACAACGCCCTCCTCCCAGAGGGTTACCCCGACACGCTCAGTGGCAGCGCTCCATGATCTGCGCACACAAGTGGTTGGAGGCATCCGGGAGAATGCGCACCATCAGAAACAACTCGTTGGCCTGCACCAAGTAGGTCCGGCGTGATCGTTCGCTGGTGGCGTACTGAAACACTCCACTGGCCAACACCTTGCAGTTTTGCGGCACCATGGCCCCGGTGATTCCACCGACTTCGTACATGCCATCCTCGCTGACTTCGCCATTCAGGGAGCAACCCGGAAATATGCTGAAGATGGTTTCTTGCAAGTTCATCATTAACTCCCCATCAACCATTGAAATTAACCATTGCTGGCATGAATGGCATCCCGCACGCGCGGGTAAATCTGCTGGTTCCAGCGCTTGCCGCTAAACACGCCGTAGTGGCCTACGCCGGTCTGCACATGGTGGTTCTTTAGGTAGGGACGGATGTTGCTGCACAAGTCCTGTGCAGCCACCGTTTGGCCCACGGCACAAATGTCATCGCGCTCACCTTCAACCGTCATCAGCGCGGTTCGGCGAATGGCTTTGGTGTCGACCCGGCGCCCACGGAACATCAACTCGCCCTTGGCCAGGTCATAGGTCTGAAAGACCTTGACGATGGTTTCCAGATAAAACTCGGCGGGCAGGTCATTGACCGCCAGGTACTCGTCATAAAAAACCTGGATGCCGTGGGCCTTGTCGTGCTCGCCATCGGCCAGATGCCGGTACATATCGACAAAGGCCTGCTTGTGGCGCTCCGGGTTCATGGCCATGAAAGCGCTGAGTTGCACAAAGCCCGGATAGACCCGACGCATAAAGCCGGCATGCGGCAGGGGCACACGGCTGATCAGGTTCTTTTCAAACCACTCGATCGGCTTGCTGTTGGCCAGTTCGTTCACGGCGGTCGGATTGACCCGGCAGTCCACCGGGCCGGCCATCAGCGTCAGGCTGCGCGGCTGGCAGGGATTGTCATCCTCGGCCATGATGGCCGTGGCCGCCAGCGCCGCCACACAGGGTTGGCATACCGCAACCACATGGCCGCCAGGACCCATTGTTTCCAGGAACCGAATCATGTAGTCGATGTAGTCATCCAAACTGAAGGCGCCCTTGGTCAGGGGCACATCCCGCGCGTTGCGCCAGTCGGTGATGTAGACATCGTGGTCCTGCAGCAGTGTGCGGGCGGTCTCACGCAGCAGCGTCGCAAAATGACCGGACAGGGGAGCCACTAACAAAACTTTGGGCTGTGTTTCCAACTCAACGCCGAGGTTCTTTTTGAAATGCAGCAGACGCCCGAAAGGCAAATCCAGTGTCACCTCTTCCGCAACGGCAACCGTCCTGTCGGTCAACGTGACGGCATCAATGCCGAAATCAGGCCGCGCGTGGGTGAGACGTAAACGCGAAAACACATCCAGTGCGGCTGAGACCTTGCTGAGAACGCCTCCATTCGATTGACTCACTCCAAAAACACTGCTTCCGATCTGGGACATGAGGCGCAACGGCGATGTTGCGTCCGAGTGAATCTGGTAAGCCTGATAAAGCATGGAACTCCTGGTCTGGTGACACGCCTGCAGCGCTGATATATGCAATTACAGGCAAGTTACGGGCCAGAAAACTTCACTTGCTGGCACAAGGCTTGCGACTCGGATCACGACATCCCACCCAACCAGGACATTGCCCATGCCCAAAGCAGTATTGACGATCAGCAGCAAGAACTACGGTGCCTGGGCCTTGCGCGGTTGGCTCATGGCCCGCTTTGCCGAGTTGGACTTCACCGAACACGTGATCTCTCCAGACGACCCGGCCATGAAGGCCGAAATGCTGCTGCTTTCGTCCAGCATGTTGGTGCCTTCACTGCAGCACAACGGCCTGAAGGTGTGGGACACGCTGGCGATTGGCGAATACCTCAACGAAATCAAACCCAAGGCTGGTTTGCTTCCCGCAGACATCAAAGCGCGGGCCCATTGCCGCGCGATTTGCGGCGAAATGCACTCCGGTTTTGCCTCGCTGCGCGGCTCGTTGCCGATGAACATCAAGGCGCACTTTCCGGGCTTCAAACTGTGGTCACGCGCGCAGGCAGATGTCGACCGTGTGAAGGAGATCTGGACCGAGTGCCTGTCCACCTACAAAGGCCCCTATTTGTTCGGCAAGCACCCGACCCTGGCCGATGCCATGTATGCACCGGTGGTGACACGCTTTTTGAGTTACGACGTACCCTTGGACAAGGCCTGCGCTGGCTATGCCAAGGCCATCATGGCGCTACCGGCCATGCAGGAGTGGGTGAAAGCCGCCAAGGCAGAGCCCGATGAGATCGACGAACTCGACGCAGAGTTCTGACGCCGAAACAACAAACTCCATAACGGTGCCACTTGGCGCCCCATGGTGGTGCCTGTTTGGCGTTAATACGGTGCGTGGTTAACGCGGGTTGGCACTTCCCTTTCGATGAGTCTCATTCCCGCACGGTCGCCATCAACGCCGCAAAGCCGACAAAAACGCCTCCCGTGACCCGGTTGAACACCCGCATCACGCGGGCCTGCCGCAAATAGTGCGAAAGCCTGTCGCCACTCAGCGCATAGATCAGGTACCAACTCACCTCGATCACGGCGAAGGTGCTTAGCAATATGGCGAACTGCGGCAACTTCGGACTGGTGGGATCCAAAAACTGGGGGAAGAACGCGGCAGCAAACAGGATGGCTTTGGGATTACTGGCAGCCACCAACATGCCCTGGCGGTAGAGCTGCGATGCGGGCTTGGTCTCACGCACGACGGGGCCGGACGCATCGCTGTCAGGTGGCACGGGACTGCGCCAGCCCTGCACACCCAGGTAGGCCAGATAGGCCGCACCGGCCAGACGCATGGCATCAAAAACGGTGGGAAACGCATGCAGTAACGCCCCCATGCCGGCGGCAGAGACGCACATCATGGCCAACAGCGACGTCATGCAGCCCGACATGGTGGCAATCGCGGCGCGCCAGCCAAAGCGCGCACTGTGGCTCATCACCAGCAGCATGTTGGGCCCGGGAGTGGCGGAGACTACAAAGGCCATGGCCACAAACAGCCACCAGGTGTGCAGATTCATTTATTTAATTTCCTACGGTTCCGATTGACCTATCACCAGCCATTGTGCCGGTTCAACCAGCACGGCAAGTCAACAGGGGAAAGAATTCAATGCTATCGTGTCGCCCACATTGGTTTGTCCAGGGGGGACTCGTGATCAAACTTTCAGCATCGGCCGTGACCGCGCTGGTATGCATGACGCTATCGGGCTGCGCAGACGTGCGCGACAGCGGCCCCAATTTCGACCAAACCACGCAAAGCGCGCGCCTGCTATCCCGCGCGGGCGACTGTGACGGGGCGGAAAAAGAAGCGCGCAGTTACCAGTCCAGCCACAACAACATTGGCGGAACGGCCAATGCGCTGACGCTGTTTGGTGCCATTGCCGTCGAATGCCGACACGACCGTCCGCAGGGCGTGCGCTACCTGAATCTGGCGGCACGTTATGGGCACGACTCGGCCCGGCAAATGCTGGAAAAACTCAAAGAGCCCGTACCAGCGGCAGATTTATCGGCCAAGTTTGGCAACGAATCACTGTCCAGCGCCGACCGGCAACTGATGGACTCGATTCACCTGCAGGCCACCCCCGCCCTCATGAGCAACTGCACCAAGGTCGG
>CAIQEX010000047.1 GCA_903870955.1 uncultured beta proteobacterium | reverse complement strand
GTGAAGACGCGCGCACGTCTCTTCGCAGCAAGTTCCTGCGACACATCAACAAATGTGAAAACGACGGAGCGGCCTGGCCCTATCAGACTCAGGTATCAGGCCCCTGTCTAAACGGGCCGAGCTTGCTTAGCTTAGGGTTTGAACTTCAGCGCCAACACCTTGTCGGCCACACACTGGCCTTGCGGCTTGCCACCGTCCGACGCAAAGCGGTAGTGGATGCCTGCGTAAAGCCGAGAAGCGGCGGCTTCATCGGCTGCGGACTTGAAGTTTTTGAAGGTGCGCGGACCCCAGCCCCGGTCGTTATGCGTGTTGTCGACAAAAGCCAGATTAGCGCCAAACTCTTTGGCCAGAACGGCCGAGGCCGCGCTGCTCTGCACCGAGTGACCTGAGGGGTAATCCGGGAACGGTGGCGTGGTCATCAGTGTGGGCACCCAGTTGCTGTCGATCACCAACTGCACATAGGTCACCGGGCGCAACACATTGAGCGTGTATTTGGTATTCCAGGCGGCCACAAAAGCGTCGGACATGGCGATGTTCAGGCGCGCAAAGGTTTCGGCCGCAGAGGCCAAACTGGCCTTGCGGCTTTTGAGCAAATCGTTGGTGATGTAGGCCCAGTGTCCTGCGGGTGTCGGTGTCTTGCCTGCATCGTCAGCCCAATACAGGGCGAACTGGCGTTGCTCCTGCGTAGCGGCATTGCTGATGTCGTAGACCTCCTGCCCTTGCTTGAAAAACTCGCTGCCCTTTTCTTCCGAGTACATGGGCGGCGGCGGTGCCGGGCAGTCGGCCGCGGTCTTCAGGACAATCGGGCGGTTTTGGCCCCAGTAGGGCAGCAGTGCAGGGGCAAAGGCTGGCGGTGTAGCAGACCACTTCCCGGTGCCGCTGGGCGGCACGTAGTTGGCCTGGCTGCGACGTATTGGCCCCCAGGCTTCGTGGCCACCATCGGTACGGGCCCACGTCATGATGGCCATCGCCATGAGCTTGCCAAAGGTCTCTGAGCGGTTGCTGATGTCTGGCGTGACGGTGTTCGGGTCAAAGTCCTGCGTGTACTTAAGCGGCAGGCTGCGCTCCAGGGTTTCGATGCGCGCCTTGTTTTCAGCGCTGGCATTGCTGAACATCATGCGCGTCATGGTGGCCATGGCCGCATTGGCCACGGTAGGCCAGTGCAGCGGCTCATCCGGCTGCGCCCACGGCAGCGAACTCAATTCATTCAACTGCCCTGCCAGGCTCTGGTAGCCGGGCATGCCGGGCACCACGGACTCGTACAAGGCCAGACTCATGTAGGCCAGCGCGCGGGCCGCCACCGGAGGGCTGAAACCAGGGGTCTGTTGGGTCAACTGAAAGCTCAGGTAAAACCAGTCGTAAACCACACCCGAGCTATACGCAGAGGCCGGTTTGGCCATGGCCAGAGACGAAGCCACCGGGGTCGTGGTTTGCGCCATTCCAGGCACGGTGCCAAGCCCCATGCAACTGGCGGTCAGCAGGGCAATGGCAATAGTTTTCATTTTGGGCATACGGTACCGAGTGGGATGCAATCTCATGGTGCTTTCCAGGTGCGTACACCGGCCTCTTTGTCAACGCTATAAAACGCGTCTGCAGCCACGGGCTGCCATGCGCCCCATTCGCCATGGGGCCACAGTACGCGCAGCTTCGCCTCTTTGGCTTCACCCAAACCAAAGTGCAGCCAACCCAGTTGACCGCTGGCGTGGCCGCCACCAATCGTGAGTTCTTCGCGAATGATGCGGCCGCCCAGATCGACCTCGACCCAGGCCCCCACGGCATCGCGATTGCCACCGGCTTGTTGCAAACGCAGCTGAATCCAATGGCCCATTGCAGCGGGCTTTTCTGCATT
>CAIQEX010000046.1 GCA_903870955.1 uncultured beta proteobacterium | reverse complement strand
CCTCGAGTTCGCGCCCCGGTACCGGCAGA
The DNA here is from genome assembly GCA_903870955.1 of uncultured beta proteobacterium. GTDB lineage: Bacteria > Pseudomonadota > Gammaproteobacteria > Burkholderiales > Burkholderiaceae_C > Allorhodoferax. Next base: position 2,084 of record CAIQEX010000046.1, on the reverse strand, counting down.
TCGCGCGACTGCTCGGAGCCGCCGGACAGCAGTACCGCGTCAAAGTCGGCCTGCAATTGGGCGGCAGAGATGGTTTCTTTGGCCCAATTCGTGACCTTGGAGCCCTTGGGCATTTCACCCACCAGAACGCCGGTGCGAATCGTCACGCCCTCAGCCTTCAACTGCTCAGCGCGGCGGTCAATGTGGGCTTTTTCCATCTTGAAGTCAGGGATACCGTAGCGCAGCAAGCCGCCAACACGGTCGTTCTTTTCGAACAGGGTCACGTCGTGTCCTGCGCGTGCCAGTTGCTGCGAAGCTGCCAAGCCTGCGGGGCCGGAACCGACCACCGCGACTTTCTTTCCAGTCTTCACTTTGGCCGGTTGCGCGACCACCCAGCCTTCGTGCCAAGCGCGGTCAATGATGGCGTGCTCGATCGACTTGATGCCGACCGCTTCCTCATTCACATTCAGCGTGCACGCAGCTTCGCAAGGTGCCGGGCAGATACGGCCGGTGAATTCCGGAAAGTTGTTGGTGCTATGCAATACATCGATAGCGGTCTTCCAGTCGGCGCGATACACCAGGTCATTGAAGTCCGGAATGATGTTGTTGACCGGGCAGCCGTTGTTGCAAAACGGCGTGCCGCAGTCCATGCACCGCGCGGCCTGCTTGTTGGCCTGGGCATCGTCCAGCCCGATGACAAATTCCTTGTAGTTTTTCAGGCGCTCGGCGACCGGCTTGTAGCCCTCTTCGATGCGCTCAAATTCCATGAATCCCGTGATCTTTCCCATATCCACTCCTTCGCGGGCCGGCGTCAACGCGCCGGGCCATTAGCTGTTGAACTTTGCTTGCGGCCTTACTTGGCTGCGACGGCGACTTGCTTGGCAGCATCAGATGCAGCCTGTGTTGCGGTAGCCGCGACTTTGCGGGCATGAATTTCACCCAAAGCGCGCTTGTACTCGCTAGGGAAAACCTTGACAAACTTCAGACGCGAAGTCTCCCAGGTATCCAGCAGATCCCGCGCACGCTTGCTGCCCGTCCAACGGTTGTGCTCTTCCAGCAGTTTTTTCAGTTGGGCTTCATCGCTTTCACCGCGATGCCAGACCGCCTTTTCCACTGACGCTTCCTGCTCAGCAGCCGTCAGAACCTTTTCCAGGCTGACCATGGCGGTGTTGCAGCGGTTGGCAAACTGGCCGTCTTCGTCATAAACGTAGGCCACACCACCGCTCATGCCAGCGGCGAAGTTGCGCCCGGTTTTGCCCAGCACGGCGACGGTGCCACCGGTCATGTATTCGCATCCATGGTCGCCCGTTCCTTCAACTACGGCCGTGGCACCCGACAGACGAACAGCAAAGCGTTCGCCCGCCACGCCACTGAAGAATGCTTCGCCAGTGGTTGCGCCATACATCACCGTGTTACCTACGATGGTGTTCTTGATGGCTTCGCCACGGAAGTCGATACTGGGGCGAACCACAATGCGTCCGCCCGACAGGCCCTTGCCGGTGTAGTCGTTGGCGTCACCAATCAAATACATGGTGATGCCCTTGCACAGGAATGCACCAAAAGACTGGCCTCCAGTGCCTTCGAGCTGAATGCGGATGCTGTCATCCGGCAGGCCTTCCGGGTGCACCTTGGTCACCGCACCGGACAGCATCGCGCCGACCGAGCGGTTCACATTGCGCGCGACTTCCATGAACTGCACGCGCTCACCCTTGTCGATAGCGGCACGGCTCTTGGCGATCAGCACGTTATCCAGTGCCTTCTCCAGACCGTGGTCCTGCGTCATGGTCTGGAAACGTGGCACTTCGGGACCGACTTGTGGTTGGGCAAACAGGCGGCCGAAGTCCAGGCCACTGGCCTTCCAATGTTCGATGCCCTTGCGGGTGTCGAGCAGGTCCGAGCGACCAATGAGTTCGTCGAAAGTGCGGACCCCAAGTTGGGCCATGATGTGACGCACTTCTTCGGCGATGAAGAAGAAATAGTTCACCACATGCTCGGGCTTGCCGGAGAACTTGGCGCGCAGCACCGGGTCTTGCGTGGCCACGCCGACCGGGCAGGTGTTCAGGTGGCATTTGCGCATCATGATGCAGCCTTCCACCACCAGCGGT
>CAIQEX010000045.1 GCA_903870955.1 uncultured beta proteobacterium | reverse complement strand
CGCAGCCAGGACGATGCCGTCGTACAAGCCCTCATCCAGTTTGCGCAAGCGGGTATCGAGGTTGCCCCGTAGCGGCTCGATTTTCAAATCAGGGCGCAAGGCGCGCAGCAAGGCCATGCGGCGCAGGCTGGACGTGCCAACCGTCGCGCCCTGGGGCAGGTCCTGTAGACGGGCATATTTTGGCGAGACCCAGGCATCACGCGGGTCTTCCCGCTCCATCACACAGGCCAACTCGAAGCCCGGGGGCAACTCCATCGGCACGTCCTTGAGCGAGTGCACGGCCAGATCGGCCTTGCCGTCCTCCAGAGCCGTTTCCAACTCCTTGACGAACAAGCCCTTGCCCCCCACTTTGCTCAGGGATCGATCCAAAATCTGATCGCCCAAGGTGGTCATACCCAACAGGGTCACCTGATGGCCTTGCTGCTCCAGCAGGGCCTTAACGTGGTTTGCTTGCCACAGAGCCAGGCGGCTCTCACGGGTGGCGATAGTGAAATGTTGCACTGCGGTAACCTATCTGTAACGTGGAGTTCTTTCTGAATGCTAGCATGGACTCCCATGAACAATCCCACTCCTGCAGCCCCTGCCTCCACGCCTGCTGCCGCTGCCAGCAAGCGCAACAAAGACAACGAACGCCCGCTGGTGGAAGACATCCGCTTTCTGGGCCGGATTTTGGGCGACGTGATTCGCGAGCAGGAGGGCGAAGAGGCCTTCGATCTGATCGAGCAGATTCGCAAACTGTCGGTAGCCTTCCGTCGCGACGCTGATCAGGAAGCCGACAAAGCACTCAAGAAACTGCTCAAAAGCCTGAGCGGTGACCAGACCGTCAGCGTGATTCGCGCCTTCACTTATTTCTCGCATCTGGCCAATCTGGCGGAAGACCGCCACCACATCCGGCGCCGAGCCGTGCACGAGCGCGCGGGCGACACGCAGGAAGGCAGCATTGAAGTGGCCCTGTCGCGCCTGCGCTGGGCCGGCATTTCACCCCGAGTGATCTCGCAGACCCTGGCCCAAAGTTACGTTGCGCCAGTGCTCACTGCACACCCCACGGAAGTGCAACGCAAGAGCATTCTGGATGCCGAGCGCGACATTGCCCAATTGCTGACGGGCCGCGATGACATCAAACAGCGCTCCGCCCCGTTCGAGGGCAAAAAAGATGCGCTCACACCCAAGGAACTGGCAGCCAACGAAGCCCAGATGCGTGCCCGCGTGATGCAACTCTGGCAAACCCGCTTGCTGCGCTACAGCAAGCTCACCGTGGCGGACGAGATCGAGAATGCGCTGAGCTACTACGAGTCCACCTTCTTGCGTGAAATCCCCAAGCTGTACGCGGAGCTCGAAGACCTGCTGGGTACGCAGCCCGTGCATACCTTTTTGCGCATGGGCCAGTGGATCGGGGGCGACCGCGATGGCAACCCCAACGTCAGCGCGCAGACGCTGGAATACGCCTTGCGCCGCCAGAGCGAAGTGGCACTGCGCCACTACCTGACCGAGGTCCATTATTTAGGCGGCGAACTGTCCATCAGCGCCCTGCTCAACCATTGCACCGAAGACATGCTGGCACTGGCCGAACGCTCGCCAGACACCAATGCGCACCGAAAAGACGAACCCTATCGCCGCGCCCTGACCGGCGTTTACGCCCGCCTGGCAGCGACACTGGAAGACCTTACCGGCACCACGGCCACGCGCCACGCCGTCGCACCACAAAATGCCTACGCGGTGGCGGAAGATTTTGTGGCCGATCTTCGCGTCATCGAAAATTCACTGAAGGCAAACCACGGCGCCGCGCTGGTAGCCCAACGCCTGCACCCGTTGATTCGTGCGGTGGAAGTGTTTGGCTTCCATTTGGCCACCGTGGACTTGCGTCAAAGTTCTGACAAACATGAAGAGGTAGTCGCCGAACTGCTGGCCACGGCCCGCATCGAATCCAGCTACCAGACCCTGGACGAAGCCGGCAAGCGCCTGCTTTTGCTGCGCATGCTGAATGACGCGCGTCCGCTGCGTGTGCATGGTGCGAGCTACTCGGCCCATGCGAATGCCGAACTGGCCATTTTCACAATGGCCAAAGAAATGCGTTCGCGTTTTGGTCATGAGGCGATTCGCCACTACATCATCAGCCACACCGAAACGGTGAGTGATCTGCTGGAAGTCCTGCTGCTGCAAAAAGAAGTCGGGCTGATGCAGGGCATTTTGGATGACCAGGGACACTCCGACCTGATCGTCGTGCCGCTGTTTGAAACCATTGAAGACCTGCGCAATGCCGCCCCCATCATGCGCGACTTTTATGCCCTGCCGGGCGTGACCGAACTGGTCAAGCGCAGTGGCAGCGAGCAGGACATCATGCTGGGCTACTCGGACAGCAACAAGGACGGCGGCATTTTTACCAGCAACTGGGAGTTGTACCGCGCGGAGATCGCGCTGGTCGAGTTGTTTGAAGCCTTGGACAAAGACCACCATATCAAGCTGCGCATGTTCCATGGCCGTGGTGGCACGGTGGGGCGTGGCGGCGGCCCGAGCTACCAGGCCATTCTGGCCCAGCCCCCCGGTACAGTACGCGGCCAGATCCGCCTGACCGAACAGGGCGAAGTCATCGGCTCCAAATACGCCAACCCTGAAATCGGCCGACGCAACCTGGAAACGCTGGTGGCGGCCACGCTGGAAGCCACGCTCTTGCAGCCCACCAAGTCGGCTACCAAAGCCTATCTGGACGCCGCTGCCGAGTTGTCGCAGCTCAGCATGTCGGCCTACCGCGCGCTGGTCTATGAAACACCCGGCTTCACCGAGTATTTTTTCAGCTCTACCCCGCTGCGTGAAATTGCTGAACTCAACATCGGCTCACGACCGGCATCGCGCAAAGCGTCGCAACGCATTGAAGACCTGCGCGCCATTCCCTGGGGCTTTAGCTGGGGCCAGTGCCGCCTGACCTTGCCGGGTTGGTTCGGCTTTGGTTCGGCCGTGAACGCCTTCATTTCCAGCGGCACTCCGGCACAAAACAAAGAGCGTGTGGCTTTGCTGCAAAAAATGAACAAGCAGTGGCCGTTCTTCAAGACCCTGCTCTCCAACATGGACATGGTCATGGCCAAGAGCGATCTGGCGTTGGCTTCCCGCTATGCCGAACTGGTGGGTGACACCAAGCTGCGCAAAAAGATTTTCAGTGCCATAGAAGCCGAATGGCATGCCACGGCCCAAGCCCTGAACCAAATCACCGGTGAGAAGCAACGCCTGGCGAACAACGCATCATTGCAACGTTCCATCAAGCACCGCTTCCCGTATATCGACCCGTTGCATCACCTGCAGGTGGAACTGGTGCGCCGCTACCGCGCCGGTATTGCCGATGAGCGCGTACAGCGCGGGATTCACATCTCGATCAACGGCATTGCGGCGGGACTGAGAAACACCGGTTGAGGCCTTGCACCAGAGCACGCCGTTAGCGGCCCCTGCTCTGGAACAAACCAAGAATCACCTGGTACAGCCTCGACGGGTCCACGGGCTTGGTCAGAAAATCGTCCATGCCGGCTTCCAGGCAACGCAATTTGTCTTCGTAAAAGGCGTTCGCAGTCAAGGCAACGATGGGCACCTCCGAGCCTTGTCCAGACGCGCGAATTCTGCGACTTGCCTCGAGGCCGTCGACGTTGGGCATTTGCATGTCCATCAAAATCAAGGCATAGGCAAACTGGCCCGCCAATTCCACGGCGACAGCACCATCCTCGGCAAAGTCCACTTCCAGGCCCGCGTCCAGCAGCAGAATGCTGCCAATCTCGCGGTTGAATTCGTCGTCTTCGACCAGCAAGACACGCCTGCCGGCATAGTCCTTTTTCAGAATCAGAGCGGCATCCAGAACCGGTGTCCCGGGTACAGAAACTTGGGCCTCGCCGTCCCTGTCAAGTCTGGCGATGAACCAGAAGGTCGAACCCACCCCGAGTTCGCTGTGCACCCCGACTTCCCCGCCCATGGCTTCGATCAATTTTTTGGTGATTGCCAAACCTAACCCCGAACCGCCGAATCTACGGGTGGTGGTGTTGTCTGCCTGTACAAAGGGCTCAAAGAGTTTTGCCAAGCTTTGCGCCGCCATGCCCTCACCGGTGTCCTGCACCTCAAAGCGCAGAAGCGCACTGTTTGGTGATTCTTCGACCACCATGGCGCGTAGCGTGATGCTGCCACTGGCGGTGAATTTGACCGCATTGCCGACGTAATTCAAAAGTGCCTGGCCCAGGCGCGTGGCGTCCCCCAACAAGCCTTTAGGCATCTCGTTTGTCACCACGTTCAACTGCAGGCCTTTCTCCTCCGCCCGGTGTTGAACCATGCGCGCTATTTCGCCCATCAGTGATTCGACGTGCACCGGGCTGCGCTCAAGGACCAACTTGTTGGCCTCGATCTTGGACAGGTCGAGGATGTCGTTGACGGTGGAACTCAGGTGTTTGGCGGCCAACTCCAATTTGCGCAATTTGTCGGCCTGGCCTGTCGACAAGGGTTCGACGCCGATGAGTTTGGCCATGCCCGAAATCGCGCTCAACGGGGTTCGAATTTCATGGCTCATATTGGCCAAAAATTCCGACTTGGCCCGGCTGGCCTCTGCGGCCACACCGACCTGTACCGCGAGTACGGCGTTCAATTGCTCCAGGTCACGGGTTCGCTCTGCGACACGTTGCTCCAGGCTGTCGTTGTTTTCACGCAGTCGGTCCTGGGTTTCCAGCAGTTCGGTAATTTCCGTGGCGATGCCATAGGTTCCAATCAATTGACCTTCGGAATCGTAAAACGGCATCTTGCTGCATTTGTTCCAGGTCCTGGTTCCGTCTGGCCAAATTTCCTGTTGGATCACGCCTAAGCGAGCCTTGCCGGAGGCCATGATGCGCTGCTCTTCAGCCACCGTCTGAAGGTAGAAATCAGCGGCATAAAAGTCCGAATCCGATTTTCCAATTGCCTCGGAGGGTGAAGCGATGCCGTACCTTTTGGCAAGGGCTGCATTGAGTCGCAGAAAGCGACTTTGCCGGTCCTTAAAAAAGATTTGATCCGGCAGGTTGTCCATGAGGGCCTGCCACTGCGCTTGCTCATGACGCATGCTTGCCAGCGCACGCGTCTTCTGTGCTTCGGCGTCCCGCGCTTCCACCAAGGCTTGCGCGAGTTCAGCGTGCAGGCGTCGGCGCACGCTGATGTCTTCATGCGCAACCACGATGCGAATCTGCTCCCCTTCTTCGAGTCGCGTCACCTGGCCCCTGAAATGGCAGGTCTCGGTGCCGATTTCACAAGCGTATTCGATTGCAAAAGTATTCTGTGAACCGTCGATGACCGCGCGTATGCCCGCGGCCATCGCGTGCGCACCGGGCACTTGGTTTGCGCTGGCAACGTCGCAGACTTCTAGGTAGTTTTTACCGACATGCGGGCTATTTGGAGCGCCGCCATAGGCGCTGGAACTTTCGCGCCAAGCCGAGTTGCTGGCCAAAATAAAACCCCGTTCATCCAGAACAACCAGACTTACCGGACCCGCATCGCGTGCGAGCGGGGCACCCATCTCCGCGGTGGTTTGAAGCATGGCCGTTTTGTTCTCGCGCTTTGTTTTGTGCTTTTTAACATACATTCATTGCGCTGCCAGCATTTCGCGCACCGCTGCCAACTGTCTGCGTGATACAAAAAGCAATTCACTCGCGCCGTCCATGCGCAACGCCCAACCATCGCCTTCTTCAAGGTCGTGATGCCGCTCCAGCGCGCGTGCGGCGCGTTTGGAAATCAGCGCATTGCGGTGGATGCGCAAAAACCGATCGCCATATTTTTCCTCCAGATCGTTCAAAGAACCTTCCAGAATAAAGCTCCGCGCTGCGGTGCGCACGGTGATGTATTTGAGTTCAGCCTTGAAGTAGATAACTTCAGTCAAAGGCAAACGCTCGGTGCGGTTTCGATCCTGAATGATGATCGAGTCCTGCGGCTGCGTATCACCTTGCAAGGCGCCGCGCGTTTGCAGGTAGCGTTCCGCTTTTTGCAACGCCGCCTGCAGACGCTCCAGCCGAACCGGTTTGGTGAGGTAATCGACTGCGTCCAGTTCAAAGGCCTGAACCGCGTGTTCGGCATGGGCCGTGACGAAAATCAACGCCGGTGGCAGTGACAGGTCTCGCAGCGCCTGGGCCAGTTGCAGGCCGTCGGTGCCCGGCATATGTATATCCAGCAGCAAAACATCAAACGCCTGGTGCTGCAGGTGCTCCATGGCCTGCACGGCCTGTGCCGCTTGCGCCGCCACGCAGGCGGCGGGGTTGCGGCAGTCGCCCAGCAAGGTGGCCATGCGGGAGCGCGCCAATGCCTCGTCATCGACCACAAGCACGCGCAATAGTTTTTCGGTCATAGCGGCACTTCCATGCGCACCTGGTAGACGCCGTCCTTCTGGCCACAGCGAAATTGACCCTGTAAATCGTGCAACAAAGCCAGTCGTTCGCGCACATTGCGTTGCGCCTCACCAGCCCCTGCAGGCCCCGGTCCGGCGGGCACCGTGTTGCTGACCTTGATCACCACGGACTTGCCCCGCCGTTGGGTGGAAATACGCAGCTGTGCGCCGACTTCACTCGGTTCCACGCCATGGCGTACGGCGTTTTCCACCAGCGGCTGCAACAGCAAGGGCGGCAGGCGTGCGCCATCGGCCTTGGGGTCCAGGCTCCATTCGATCTGCAGGCGCTCGCCGAAGCGCACCTGCTCGATCGCCAGGTAGCGCTTTGCCAGGCTGATCTCGTCGGCCAGCGTCACGGATTCACCCTGATCAACCAGGGCATGCCGGAACAGATCGCTCAAGTCCTCCAGCAGGGTCTCGGCTTTGGCCGGCTCGGCCCGGACCAGTGCAATTGCGCTGTTCAGGGTATTGAATAAAAAGTGCGGCCGGATGCGGGATTGCAACTCGGTCAGGCGCGCAGCGGTGTTGGCGGGTGTGCGGCCTTTGGCACGCAACACAAGCGCCGTAATCAGCACCGAGGACAGTAGCAAGCCACTGCAGGCACTGGCCAACCAGGGCGGACTCACCAGAAGTCCCGTCATGGCCAGCAAACCGCAACCATAAGTGGCCGCCAGCGCGCCCAACAAGGCCGCCAGCACATACTGCAGGCCTGGCTTCATCCGTGCCAGAACCCGTTTGCTCAAACAGGCCAGCAACAACCAGGAGAGAACCGCAGGCAAGGCACCTCCGGTGACCAGCGACGTGCGCAGCAGCCATTCCTGCAAACCCTGGCTGCCAAACATCACCACCACGGCGATTACCGCCTCCACAAACAGCACGGCTCGCAGCACCACGCCGGTCTGGCAGGCATCAAAAACCAGAGCGGGTGCCGGTGGCACCGGCTCGGGGTTGGGTGCCAGGTCCTGAAGCGTCGATAATATTTGGGTATCTTCCATATTTCACCGGATTCTGACGCCTTTTGCGGCGCCTTCCCACCCTTTGCCCTGCCCCATGTCCTCCAAGCCCACCACCGCCCCATCTGACAACCCACATGACAACCAGTTGAACAACAAAAGCCAGGCCTGGTCTGCGTTGTTTTCCGAGCCGATGAGCGACCTGGTCAAACGCTACACCTCCAGCGTATTTTTTGACAAACGGCTGTGGCTGGCCGACATCACCGGCAGCCTGGCGCACGCCGAAATGCTGTGCCACCAGGGCATCATCAGTGCCGCCGACCACCAATCGATTCAAAACGGCATGGCCACGATTCGCGCTGAAATCGAAGCCGGTCATTTCGAGTGGAAGCTCGACCTCGAAGACGTGCACCTCAACATCGAAGCGCGCCTGACGACTCTGGTCGGCGATGCCGGCAAACGCCTGCACACCGGCCGCAGCCGCAACGACCAGGTGGCGACCGATGTGCGCCTGTGGCTGCGCGGCGAGATTGACCTGATCGGCGGGTTGCTGACCGATCTGCAAAAGGCATTGTTGACCCTGGCCGAAAAGAACGTGGATGTCATCCTGCCCGGCTTTACCCATTTGCAAGTGGCCCAACCGGTGAGCTTTGGTCACCACATGCTGGCCTATGTCGAGATGTTCAGCCGCGACGCCGAACGCATGGCCGACGCGCGCAAGCGCGTCAACCGCCTGCCTCTGGGCGCCGCTGCCCTGGCCGGTACCAGCTACCCGCTGGACCGCGAGCGCGTGGCCGACAACCTGGGTATGGACGGCGTCTGCCAAAACAGCCTGGACGCGGTCAGTGACCGCGATTTCGCGATTGAATTCACCGCTGCGGCAACGTTGGCCATGGTGCACATCAGCCGCCTGTCGGAAGAACTAATTTTGTG
>CAIQEX010000044.1 GCA_903870955.1 uncultured beta proteobacterium | reverse complement strand
TGCCCGCAGCACCGCGGCGGTGGACCACGGCAGCCCCAAGCAGACTATGGGCGCAGGCATACAGCCACCGCCTTTGATGGCTGCACCACAGGATGCAGAATGGTCCGCGCCGGACTCCAGCGTCGTGGCTGGCCGCGCTGTCTGGTTGCTTCACCCGTGGTCCTTGGGCTCGGTTCCCCATGAGGTCGCCACCGACGCGCTGTTGATCGGTGTCGGGTTTGAAGAGTTGCATGGGCACATGCCGTGGAGTGCACGTCGGTGGACCTTTGTCACCGAAGGTCTCCGTGCCCGGACTCCCACGCTTTGGTGGGGAGGCGCTGCGTCAATGGCACAGGCGTTGCGCAGTGCGCGCACGGTCGGCTGGCAGTCGGAGCCGCATGCCGATAAGGCATTGGCAAGTTTGCGGACGCAGCTTCAGACCGTGCATCCGCACCCCGTTGTTACCGCCTTTAGTGAACCCAATCTCTTTGCACCGGTGCAGCCCTATTGCGAGAGTTTTGCCAAGTGGTGGCGTCTCACCACAATAGCCAACTGACGGCAGACTACCAGGGGATTTCCTTGCCCTGGTAGTCGATGAAATGGGCACCTTGCCGGGGTTGCAAATGCTCTAGCGCAACCAGCATACCGGCCACGGATTCGGCAGGCTCCAATAGTTTGCTAACGCCGGCGGAAAACGGGTTTGACAGTTCTGAGCGCACGGTTCCGGGCTGCAACGCCACCACGCGCAACTGGGCATTCTTGCGCTGCAATTCAATCGCGGCCGTTTGCAGCAGCATGTTCAACGCTGCCTTGGAAGCGCGATAGCCATACCAACCGCCCTTGTGATTGTCCGCAATGCTGCCGACGCGGGCGGACAGCTTGGCGTAGATGCCCGGACCTGCGGCCAGCATGGGCGCGAAATAGCGCAGGACCATCACCGGGCCGATGGCATTCAACTCAAACGCCTTGGCTAGGAGGTCGGGCTTTAGCGCTGCCAATGACTTTTCCGGGCCCACGCCGTCGATGGTGAGCCCGCCGGTCGCATCCACAATGAAGTGGTACGGACCCGCTGCGGCGCAAGCGTGCGCCTGTGTCGCAATGCTGCTTTCATCCAGCAAGTCAAAGCCGCCGCCCTGTGCGCGGGAAACCTGTTCCACATGGACGCAGCGCGGGTCTTGCTGCAAGGCGCTGGTGAAAGCCCGGCCAATGGCGCCACTTGCGCCTATGACCAATGCCCGGTAGTCGTTCTCAAAAAGGCTTGTCATTGCGCCAATGCTTTCAGGGAGAGTTGGCCAGATGCAGCCAAATTTCATTGCGCCGCAAAAACCAGGGCATGAACGGCGGGTCGTAGCGCGAGTAAACCGCTTCGCCCATCCAGGACAGCCCTGCAGCGCGCAATCCCGCCTGCAGTTTTTCCAGATGCTGGTTGTAGTTGGCCTCCGACCAGAAGCCCGAATACCGGATGACCGCGATGCGTGTGGGCGCGATGTCACGCAGCGTGATGCGCGTGTCCACGGGCTCCGGGGCGCTGGCCTGCGTGACCCCTTTGGGCAGGACGAACTGCACCACGAAGCCACCGGGTGCAGCGGTTTGGGTCACGGGTGCGGTCATCTCCAGCTTTACTGGCACAGCGGCCTGTGTCACCGGCGCGGTCATCGCAAATTTACGTTCCCCTTTGTTCTTGCCAAAAATGTAGCCCGCCAGAATCGGAAAGGCCTGACTCCCGGCGTCTGCGGCCGTTCCGGATACCAGGACTTCCGCAACGGTGTAGGCCGCGTATTCACGTACCTCGATGTCCTCAAGCTTCTGGACCACCTTGTAGTCGGGTTCTTCTGTGGCGTGGCTGGTCATGGGTAATGCGAACATCAAAAGAAACAACGGTAACACCCATGCGGCAAAGCCCGATGGATAACTGCGGCTAGGTTGCACCGCGTGCGAAAGTTGGGAGTTCATTTTCATTTTCATTTCATTTTCAATGTCATGTTCTGTGTTCCAGTGGGTCGTGCTGAGTCACCAGCTGCCGCTTCCAGGCTCGCCCTTGAATGGCCCGCACAACTCCGGCGTGATCCAACCGCCGTAAAAGCCGCCGGGCTGCGCAATAACCGGGGCACCGCCGACGCTGCAATCGAGGTCGTGCGCATAAAAGGCAATGCACTCAGCCAGTGGCTCTGCCCCTGCCAAGGGTTGCGGATAGCTCCAGGCAACCTGGGACAAGCAG
>CAIQEX010000043.1 GCA_903870955.1 uncultured beta proteobacterium | reverse complement strand
TAGACCGCCAACGCGGACTCTCCATCCAACTCATAGAGCACATTGCTGTCACAGCGCGTGACTTTGCGTGCCGGCCCAAAGGGTGACCAGCCTCCAAACACACCATGCGAAAACTGCAACGCCGAACCATACAAACCAATGCAAACCAAGCGATCACTGCTAAGGCCTTGGTCGTCAATCACCCAGGTTTGTGCAAAGGCACCGCCATCTCCCGCCAACCCACCGGAGATCGGCACATCGGTTCCCACCACTTCGCCCATGCCCGCCAAAACGGCGCTGCCGTTGATTTGCACGCCTTGTCCAAAAACTAAAAGCACGCGCAGGTCTTCAAGCCTAAAGCCCTGCGCCAGTCTGCGCCCAGCGGCAGACGAGTCGCCCATGTCATGCAATTGCGTACTGACCTGCACGACCTCACAACTTTCAAAATGGATGGCAGTGACCACGAGGCTGTCATCCGTAACACCTTTGCCAGATATTTCCCCAGCGGTAGAGCAACCTGCCAGGTGTGCGCCTTGAAAAGCCTGACTCAATAGCTTTGCGCTACTTTGAAGCATGGCCACCGAGCCAAACACCAAAACCAACTGCGGTCCCAGTGCGTTGAGAGCAGAAAAGTCGGCCAACTCCGGCACACGATTGGTTACAACCAACTGAGATACACGCATTCCCCGCTCCTGTCTTTATATTGAATCACTTCGAAAGAATAATACGCCGGAACACCGGAACGTGAACTTTCAAAACGGTGCGAATTGCCTTAAATCAAACCATTCCATCAGCGACGTTCACATACTGCGCCCGCAACAGGTTTTTCTGAACTTTCCCCATGGCATTGCGCGGCAAATCCTTGACCACCACACAATGCTTGGGAACTTTGAAATTGGCCAAAATTGACTTCAATTGCAGAAGAAGGCCTGTCGGGTTTAGTTCGAAACCGGGCTTGGCGATGACCACGGCAACGCCAATCTCCCCAAAGTCCGCGTCCGGCACACCCACCACGGCGCTCTCGGCAACACCTGGAAGGGCGTTGATGTAACCCTCGATTTCAGCCGGGTACACGTTGTAGCCGCCACTGATGATCAAGTCTTTGCTTCGACCCACGATCGTCACGTAGCCTCGCGCGTCCACGCGCCCCACATCACCCGTCTTGAAAAAACCGTCGCTGGTGAAATCTTCGGCAGTTTTTTCCGGCATGTTCCAATAACCTTTAAAGACACCCGGGCCTTTAACCTGGATGCTTCCAATTTCACCGGTGGGCAATATTTGCCCATCTTCCGCCAGAACGCGCAGTTGCACCCCGGGTAGCGCAGGTCCCACCGTGCCACCCAAACGCTCACCATCCTGCTCGAAATACGGGTTGGAAGTCAGCATGATGGTCTCACTCATGCCGTAGCGCTCCAAAATGGTGTGACCGGTGCGCAATTGCCAATCATTAAAGGTTTCAATCAACAGAGGGGCTGATCCAGAGATGAACAGGCGCATGCCATTGACGGCATCGCGCGTCAGGTTCCGTTCACCCAGTAAACGCACATAAAGCGTCGGCACTCCCATAAACACGCTGGCCTGTGAAAAAAATGAAAGCGCAAGCTTGGGATCAAATTTACCCAACCAAATCATCTTGCTACCGTTCAGAAGGGCGCCATGAATCGCCACAAACAAACCGTGTACATGAAAAATCGGCAGTGCGTGGATCAGCACATCCCCCCCCTGCTCCGCAGTGCGCCAACCCCAGGCCTTTTGAAGTACTTGCGCGTTGCTCGTCAAGTTGCCGTGTGACAGCATGGCACCTTTGCTGCGTCCCGTAGTGCCGCTGGTATAGATGATGGCCGCCAAATCACCCGGTGCGCGTTGGACCACACGATGACTGCGACTAAACGCCGCAGCGCGCTCCAGCAATGACCCGGTGCGGTCCTCATTGAGCGTAAAAACATAGGCGGTACCGACCAAAAATGCAAGCTTGCTGAGCCATCCAAAATTGCGTCCCGTGCACACCACCACCGCAGGCTTGGCGTCTTCAATAAAGTAAGCCATCTCGGCACTTTGATAGGCCGTGTTCAAAGGCAGATAAATGAACCCTGCGCGCAGTGTGGCCAGATAGAGTATCAATGCCTCGACTGATTTCTCGACTTGCACCGCAATGCGTGACCCCTCGGGAAGCCCAAGCGACGCCAGCAAATTGGCCATCATCGCGCTGGCATCTAGTAGGTCCTGCCACGAATACAGCAGGTCCGTGTCAGTCTCCACGGCAATGGATTGCAAATCATCGGGGAAACCATCGCGAAGCACTGAAAACAAGTTGGCATCACGTATCTTGACTGTCATGACAGAGTCCATGTGAAGTTAAAAGTTGGGTTTTCGCTTGGCGATAAATGCGGCAATGCCCTCAGCATGCTCGGCACTGTTGGCGTAGTCGTAGGGGCTTTCAAGTGCTACACCGGCCTTCAAAGCCCGCAGGGTTTTCTTGTTCAGGCGCGCGGCAAGTGGTGCCAGATTGGCTATTCGCAGGGCCATCGACAAACAAGCCGGCTCCAGTTCATCAGGCGCAAGCACGCGGGTCAAAAATCCTTGCGCGGCCATATGGGAAGCCGGAAAAATCTCTGCCGCCAGAAGCATCGCGCGTGCCGTCATCTCGCCGACCGCGCCACTGACCAAGGCCGCCTCACGTGCAGCCATCGGAAAGCCCAGGCGCGCAATCGGTGCACCGAACTTGCTGTCTTCAGAAGCCAGGCGCACGTCGCAGGCACTCGCAATCTCCACACCAGCCCCCATGCACACACCCTGAATCTGCGCCACGATGGGCACATCACAGGTCAACATGGCATCGAGTGCGCCCCAAACCTCTTCTTCGTGAAAGTGGCGTAACGCGGTTTCTTCAAAGCGAAAGTCGGGGTACTCGGCAATATCGCCACCGGCACAAAAATGTGCTCCGGCCCCTCGCAACAGCACACAACGGATACGGCTGTCTGCCTGAATGATGTGAAAAGCTGCTTTCAAATCACGCCACATGGCGCGTGACATGGCATTCAGCTTGTCGGGACTATTGAGTACCACATTGCAAATGTGGTTCTGACAGTCAACCATGATGCCGGTATTCATCACCACCTCTTAGCGCACCAAGCCAGTCCTGGCATCTCTGCCAAAGTAAAGCCAAAGGCCCGCTCCCGCACCAATCATCGGCACGCAAAGCCACTGTCCCATGCTCATCCCGAGCGACAAGAGGCCCAGATGGGCATCGGGCTCACGGAAAAACTCGGCGATAAAGCGGAACACGCCATAACCAAAAAGAAATGCAGCTGCCACCCGGCCTTGTTTCGGCGCGCTCTGCGCGTACCACCACAGCAGGCCAAAGAGTAGCAAGCCCTCCATCAGGAACTGATACACCTGCGACGGGTGGCGTGGAGCCTCACCCGCCCCGCGGAACACCATGGCCCAAGGCAACGAAGGGTCGGCCACACGGCCCCACAGTTCGCCGTTGATGAAATTGCCCACACGGCCCGATGCCAGACCAGTCGGCACACAAGGCGCGACGAAATCCGCCACTTGCCAAAACGACCGTCCCCGCGTTCGGGAAAACCAGACCATGGAAGCCACGACACCCAGCATGCCACCGTGAAAACTCATGCCGCCTTGCCAGACGAAAAGCACTTCCAACGGATGGCTGGCGTAGTACCCTGGTTTATAAAACAGGCAGTAGCCAATCCGCCCGCCAAGCACCACACCCAATACGCCCATAAAGAGAAAATCTTCAATGTCTTTGTAGGTCCAAGCTGACGCACCTGACATCGCAGCGTACGGCTGGTGCCGCAGGCGCCTGCTACCTAAAAACATGAACAGACCAAAAGCCACCAGGTAGGTCAGGCCATACCAATGAATAGCCAGTGGCCCAATTTGCAAAGCGACCGGATTAATTTGTGGATGTATCAACATGACGACATTGTGCACGGCGCCAATGCCATCGGACTGGGCCTGAATATCTGTTTCGCTGTACGGACAAAACGCCCTTGTATCAGCGCTTTTTGCCTTTGCCCAAGGTGCCCATATTGGCGCGGTTTTTGTTGATGCGCTCGTTCTTGCGCTCAAGCTCGCGCTCCATAGCGCGCTTGGCACTATAGCCAGAAGCATCGGACCAGGCCCACCACGCCATTGCCAGAGCAAATGGCGACAGCACCCACAGCCAAGAAAGCCCTGCGACCGGGCCAATTTCCATATATTTCATGATCATCAGAGCTACGCCCAAGCCTACAAAATACATATGTTGCTCCTATTTAAGACCCAGCTCGAGCGCTAGGTCCGACGCCATCTCTACAATTGTGTGGTCTAACTGTAATCCAATCCGGAGTGAGTCATGAAGCGCTGCTTCGCCCCCTTGTCACTTGCCGCTTGTATGCTCACATCGCTGCCATGCATTGCTGATCCAGCTTTAGCCGCCGCGAAGAATTGCCTGGCTTGCCACAACATCGACAAAAAAGTCGTGGGGCCGGCCTACAAGGACGTGGCTGCCAAATACCGCGGCGACAAAACGGCGCCGTCGCGTCTGGTCGCCAAGGTCATGGAAGGCGGAGGCGGCGTGTGGGGCGTGGTCAAGATGCCCTCCAATCCGCAGGTTACGGAAGCTGAAGCCAAGAAACTCGTGACCTGGGTCTTGAGCCTGTAGGCGCAAAAAAGCCGCCCGAAGGCGGCTTTTACATTGGCAGTTTGGCCAGATCAGTAGGCTTGACCCAATTGATCCAAAATCGCTGGATTTTCCAGAGTCGAGGTGTCCTGGGTGATGGCTTCATTCTTGGCAATCGAGCGCAGCAGGCGACGCATGATCTTGCCGGAACGGGTCTTGGGCAGGTTCTCGCCAAAGCGGATGTCCTTGGGCTTGGCAATCGGTCCAATTTCCTTGCCCACATGGTCACGCAACAGTTTGGCGATAGCCTTGGCCTCATCCCCCGCCGGCAGAGAGCGTTTGAGCACCACGAAGGCGCAAACCGCTTCACCGGTGGTGTCATCAGGACGACCCACCACGGCGGCTTCGGCCACCAGATCGGTGTAACTCACGAGCGCGGATTCGATTTCCATGGTGCCCATGCGGTGGCCGGAAACGTTTAGCACGTCGTCAATACGACCCGTGATGGTGAAGTAACCGGTCTTTTCGTCACGTATGGCACCGTCGCCAGCCAGGTAGTACTTGCCCTTGAAATCATCGGGGTAGTAGCTCTTCTTGAAACGTTCAGGGTCGCCCCAGATATTGCGGATCATGGAAGGCCATGGGCGTTTGACAACCAGAATGCCGCCTTGTCCGTTTGGCACATCCTTGCCAGTTTCGTCCACGATGGCTGCCTGGATTCCAGGGAAGGGCAAAGTGCAGGAACCGGGAATCATGGGCGTGGCACCGGGCATGGGGGGTAATCATGTGACCACCGGTTTCGGTCTGCCAGAAGGTGTCGACGATCGGGCAACGGCTGCCACCGACATGCTTGTAATACCACTCCCAGGCAGCAGGATTGATGGGCTCGCCCACCGAACCCAACAGGCGCAGGCTGGACAAGTCATAGCTCTTGGGGTGCACGGAATCCTTGGCTTCGGCCGCCTTGATCAGCGAACGAATGGCCGTCGGTGCGGTGTAGAACACGGTGCACTTGTGGTCCTGAATCATCTTCCAGAAACGGCCGGCGTCCGGGTAAGTGGGGACACCTTCAAATACGATTTCGGTACCGCCCAGAGCCAGGGGGCCGTAGGTAATGTAGGTGTGGCCAGTGACCCAGCCGATGTCGGCGGTGCACCAGAACACATCGTCAGCCTTCAAATCGAAAGTCCACTTGGTGGTCAGGGCTGCGTGCAGCAAATAACCGCCGGTGGAATGTTGCACGCCCTTGGGCTTGCCAGTGGAGCCGGAGGTATACAGCAGGAACAAGGGATGCTCGGCTTCGACCCATTCTGGTTCGCACAGCAGGGATTGACCAGCCACCACGTCGTCCATCCAGGTATCACGGCCAGCGGTCATGGCAATTTCAGAACCGCTGCGCTTGACCACCAGCACGTTCTTGACGGAATCGCAACCGCCCAAAGCCAGGGCTTCGTCAACGATGGACTTCAATGGCAGCAGTTTGCCGCCACGAACTTGGTGGTCAGCGGTAATGACTGCAACTGCGCCGGTGTCTTCCACGCGGTCACGCAGTGACTGGGCCGAGAATCCGCCAAACACCACCGAATGGGTGGCACCGATACGGGCGCAGGCCTGCATGGCGGCCACACCGTCGATAGACATGGAAATGTAGATGACCACACGGTCACCCTTTTTGACACCCATGCCGCGCAGGCCATTGGCGATCTGGCTGACCTTGTCCAGCAGTTCCTTGTAGGTGATCTTGGTGACTTCGCCGCCGTCGGCTTCAAAGATGATGGCGGTTTTGTTACCCAAGCCCTTTTCGACGTTGCGGTCCAGGCAGTTGTAAGAAGCGTTTAGTTTGCCATCGGCAAACCACTTGAAGAAGGGGGTATTGCTTTCGTCCAGCACCTGGGTGAAGGGCTGTTTCCAAGACAGGAGTTCATTTGCCAATCGGCCCCAATAGCCCTCGTAATCGGTCTCGGCTTCCTTGCAGAGGGCATCGTAGGCTGCCATGCTGGGGATAGCTGCATTCTTGACGAATTCGGCACTAGGCAGATAGGTTGTCAAAGGGGTTGCAGTGCTTTCGCTCGTTGTAGTCATCTGGAGTGTCTCCTCGGTTGAATCAAAACTGGGCGGATGTTGGTGCCAAGCACTTACATATCACTGACTGAGACAGCGTCGACTGGTGCTTGTCAGTTGGGCGTGGGGCGGATTGGCTAAACTCATGCGATAGATCAATCACTCATCCCATCACACCGAACATGACCACATCCATCCGCCAGGCTGACCTGATCGAATCCATTTCCGCTGCCCTGCAGTACATCAGCTATTACCATCCGGCCGACTATATCGCCCACTTGGCCCGCGCATACGAGCGCGAGCAAAGTCCAGCGGCCAAGGACGCGATTGCGCAAATTCTGACCAACAGCAAAATGAGCGCAACGGGACATCGACCAATCTGTCAGGACACCGGCATCGTAAACGTGTTTTTGAAGGTTGGTATGGATGTGCGTTGGGATGGTTTCACCGGCAGCCTGGACGACGCGATCAATGAAGGCGTGCGCCGGGGTTACAACCACCCTGACAACACCCTGCGCGCCAGCGTGGTAGCCGACCCCGAGTTCCTTCGCAAGAACACCAAAGACAACACTCCGGCCGTAATCTTTACAGAGATTGTGCCCGGCAATACCCTGGAAGTGACTGTGGCGGCTAAGGGCGGTGGCTCCGAAAACAAGAGCAAGATGATCATGCTCAACCCCGGTGACTCGGTGGTTGACTGGGTGCTTAAGACCGTACCCACCATGGGAGCCGGCTGGTGCCCGCCCGGCATGCTGGGCATCGGCATTGGTGGTACCGCTGAAAAAGCCGTGTTGATGGCCAAGGAAAGCCTGATGGACGATCTGGACATGTACGAACTACAAGCCAAGTCCTCCAGTGGTGCCGCTCTGACCCAAACCGAACAACTTCGTTTGGAACTGTTTGAAAAAGTCAACGCATTGGGTATTGGTGCACAAGGTCTGGGTGGTCTGACCACCGTGCTGGACATCAAGATCAAGATGTACCC
>CAIQEX010000042.1 GCA_903870955.1 uncultured beta proteobacterium | reverse complement strand
GTGGTGCGAAGCGTCACCGGGGCTACCGGCCCAGCGGCGGGCAGCGTAGGTGCCTTTTTCCAAATCGGACTCGATGATCTGGCGCAGGAAGTTGCTGGGTTTGACGGCTTCGGTTGCGCCTGTGGCAGCGGCTGGGGCGTTGGTCGGGGAAGTACTCATGGTGTCGATTCTAGACGTGGCTTATATGATGCCGCCCATGACCCATTCAACCTCCACATCCGTTACCCTGACCCAGGACGATCTGCACGCTGCCGCATCGGAAGGGCTGATCACAGCAAGCCAGGCAGACGCGCTTTGGCAGCGTTGGTGTCTGCCCGAATGGCAGCACAAGCCGGGCTCCACAACAGTTGCCACCGGGCCGGCCTACACCTTCACCAACGTGCTGTATTACTTTGGCGGCATGGTGGCTATAGGGGCCATGTCCCTGTTCATGACCTTGGGCTTTGAGCGCATGGGAGCGGGTGGCTTGCTGGCAATCGGACTGGCGTACCTTGTCGCCAGCCTGAAGGTGGCGGACCACTTCCAGGCCCGTGGCCTGCATGTGCCCGCTGGCATCCTGGCCACGCTGGCCGTGGTGCTGGTGCCCTTGGTCGTGTGGTGTATGCAAAGCCTGTTGGGCTGGTGGCCGCCGGGCGGCGACACACACTTTTCGGCCTACCACACGCACATCAACTGGCGCTGGCTGACACTGGAGTTCGCCACGCTGGCCGCCGGGGCCGTCATGTTGTGGCGCTACAAATTGCCCTTCATGGTGATGCCGTTGGCCGTGACGGTTTGGTACATGAGCATGGACGCAGCCAACGCACTGATGCAAAACGAAGGCTTCGATTGGCAGTTCACCCGCGATGTGTCGCTGGTGTTTGGTCTGGCCACATGTGCGCTGGCCATGTGGGTGGATGTGCGCAGCCGTCGCTCTGTGGAAGTGGATGCGCGGCAGGACTTTGCTTTCTGGCTCTACCTGTTTGGCGCAATGATGTTTTGGGCTGGATTGAGCCTGCGCGAATCGAACAACGAATGGAGCAAGTTCGCTTATTGCCTGATCAACGTGGCACTGATTTTTGGTGGGGCGGTGATCGGTAGGCGCGTCTTTACGGTGCTGGGCGCTCTGGGTGTGGCCGGCTATTTGGGCTATCTGGCGCACCGGGTGTTTCAGGACAGCCTGCTGTTTCCGTTTGCGCTGACCCTGCTGGGCTTGGGCTTTGTCTGGCTGGGTGTGTGGTGGCAGAAGCACGAAGCGGCAGTGCATGCACGCCTGAGCCGCTTTATGCCCTTTATGCGGGCATAAAAAAAGCGCACCGTTGTGAAGTGCGCTTTTTCAGGGGATGGCAACCGAAGTTGCCAGATCCAGGAGCCGTAATCAGCCGTTGATTAACGGATCACAGACAGTTCTTCCAGCTTGCCGCCCTTGATGGTCTTCAGGGTCAAAGCGCCGCCAATGATGTCGCCCTTGCTGTCAAAGCCGATGGGGCCAGTAACGCCTTGGAAGTCCTTGGTGGCTGCAAGTGCGGGCAGGTACTTGGCTGGGTCAGAAGAACCGGCCTTGACCATTGCTGCAACCATCAGCTTCACGCTGTCGTACACGTAGGGAGCGTAAACCTGCACGTCAACACCAAATTTGGCCTTGAACTTCTTGTCAAAGGCATCCTTGGCGGCTGCAAATTTGCTGCCAGGTTCCACACCACCGGCTTCAGCGCAGAACACTTGATTGTCCACCACTGCATCGCCAGCCAGCTTCACCAGTTCGGAGGAGCAAATGCCGTCACCGCCCAGGAACTTGGCGCTGATACCAAGCGATTTCATTTGACGCAGCATGGGGCCGGCAACAGCGTCCATACCACCGAAGAACACGACGTCAGGCTTCTTGCCCTTGATGGTGGTCAGGATGGCGGCAAAGTCAGTTGCTTTGTCGGTCGTGAATTCGCGGGCAACAACTTGGCCGCCAGCGGCTTCTGCTGCCTTCTTGAATTCTTCAGCCACGCCTTGGCCGTAAGCGGTACGGTCATCAATCACAGCCAGAGTCTTGCCCTTGAGGGTGTTGACAGCGTAACGGCCCAGAGTGCCACCCAGTTGGGTGTCATCAGCCACCACGCGGAAGGTGGTCTTGAAGCCTTGGCGTGTGTACTTGGGGTTGGTGGCAGAAGGAGAAATCTGGGGAATGCCAGCATCGCTGTAAATCTTCGAAGCGGGAATGGAGGTACCTGAGTTCAGGTGACCGATCACGCCAGAAACTTTTGCATCGGCCAGCTTTTGAGCAACCGCTGTGCCTTGCTTGGGATCAGCAGCATCGTCTTCCGTCAACAGCTTCAAGGTAACCTTTTGGCCGCCGATGGTCAGGCCCGCAGCGTTGATTTCTTCCACGGCCATGATGGCGCCGTTTTCATTGTCCTTACCCAGGTGGGCAATAGCGCCGCTGGTTGGGCCAACGTGGGCGATAGTCACAACAGATTGGGCAAAAGCGAAGCCGGATGTAATGGCCAGCACGGCAGCAGCAATGGTTTTAAGCTTCATGGGTTTGGAACTCCAGTATTTAAGTTAAACAAAATTGTGAATCATTTTTTCCACAGAGCGGAAGTTAACCCACTTTTTTGCGGTTGGGTATAGGGCTTTTGCCTAGGCTAGGCCCTAGCCCGCCAGTATAAGCAGCATCCAATCCCCTCTGCGAAGTTATGGCTGTAAGCAAGTTGGGTGCCATCTGATTGGGATCAGTGCTTGGGTCCTCCTTGCCTGGTTGATGGGCTTAGTGAAAAGGCGGAGAACGCGTGCTGGCTTTGGTAAATAGGCCGTGTCAGTCCGTGGTTTGACCGCTTAAAACAGGGCGATTCCCTGCGATGCCCCGTTTTAAATTGTGTGAAAAGACGAGCTGACATGTCCCTGTGTCACACTGCGCTCCTTTTACAAAGGGGAAATCCCATGGGTTTATTTGATTCGGTTATTGGCGCGGTTTCGGGTCAGTTGCAGGGCGGCGAGGGCTTGCAAGGTTTGATGGGCATGTTGGGCGCTAAGCCTGAACTGCTGCAAGCCGCAACCAGCCTGCTGGGCAACGACAGTGCGCATGGCGGCCTGCAGGGGCTGATTGAAAAATTCCAGCAAGGTGGCTTGGGTGATGTGGTCAGTTCCTGGGTCGGCAAAGGCGAGAACCTGCCGATTTCCGCCGAGCAACTGACAAGCGTTTTGGGTAACGATACCTTGACCGGTTTGGCCAGCAAGTTTGGTGTCAACACCAGTGACCTGGCCGGCCAACTGTCAAGCGTCTTGCCAGGCCTTGTCGACAAGCTCACACCCGATGGCCAGGCACCCGCTGCTGGCTTGGGCAATGGTGGCGACCTGATGGGCATGCTGGGTGGTCTGCTGAAGGGCTGATTCGCAGCGCAACCTTTTACCCCAGCTTTACCGGGGTGTAGCCCTTCGGTCATGTGGCCGGGGGGCTGGTTTCTACAATAGGGCTATGAAAAAAAGCGTTTGGATAGCGGCCATTGTGCTGGTGGCTGCGGCCGTTGGTGGTGCAGTCTGGTGGACCCAGCGTGGTGACCCCGATGTCGTGCAATATCGCACCGCCAAAATTGAGCGTGGCAATCTGCAAGCCACCGTGGCTTCCAGCGGTGCCGTGAATCCAGTGGCGCTGGTCACAGTAGGGACCCAGGTCAGCGGCCAGATACGCGACCTGTTCGTGGACTTCAACTCCGAAGTCAAAGCCGGCCAACTGCTGGCCCAGATAGACCCCGAAACCTTTGAATACCGCGTGCGCTCGGCCCAGGCCGATGTGGATGCAGCGCGGGCCGCAGTGGCCACGGCCCAGGCCAATGTGTTGGCAGCCATGACGCAGGTCAGCCGCGCACAGGTTGACCTGACTGAGGCGCAGCGCGATTTGGACCGCAAACAAAGTCTTGTGGAAAAACAGTTCATCGCCCAGAGCGAGGCCGACAAGGCCCGCGCGCTGGTCAATACCACGCAGGAAGCGTTAAAGGCGGTGCAGGCCCAGGTAGGCGTGGCGCAAGCCGGTGTGCGTTCGGCCCAGGCTGGCGTGGCGCAACGCGAGGCCGCCTTGGCCCAGGCGCGTATTGATTTGGCGCGCACACGCATTACGTCCCCGGTTAACGGCATCGTCATCAAGCGCGCGATTGAACGCGGCCAGACCGTGGCGTCCAGCTTGCAGGCACCCGAACTTTTCATCATTGCGCAGAACCTGCGCGACATGCAGGTCGAAGCCGCCATTGACGAAAGTGATGTGGGGCGCCTGCGCACCGGCCAGAAAGCCAGCTTTACCGTGGACGCGTTTCCCGGCCAGACCTTTGAAGGCGAGATTCGCCAGGTGCGCAAGGCCGCCAGCAACGTCGCCAACGTGGTGACTTATGTGGCCATCGTGGGCTTCGCCAATGTGGACGGCAAGTTGCTGCCGGGCATGACGGCCAATGTGCGCGTGGTGACCGAGGAGCGCCAGGATGTGCTCAAGGTGCCCAACAGCGCCTTGCGTGTGCGTATTGCCGGTGTGGAGCCGCCGGAACGTGCCAAAGGTCAGGCAAGTGCCGCATCGGGCGCAGCGAGTGGCGATAAGCCTGCGCAGGGCCATGGTGACGGTGCTGCAGGTGCCCATAAGCCCCGGCCTGCCGGTGAAGGCCCGATGCGTGAAGCAGGGCGCACGTCCACGCGTGGACGCATTTATGTGTACGGTGCTGATGGCAAGCCCAAAGCCCTCAATGTGCGTCTGGGCGTGAGCGACGGCAGCATGACGGAATTGCTGCTCGGTCCGAATGCACCGGCCGAACTTAAAGAAGGCGCTGAAGTCATTGCAGGTACCAAGTCCGCGATGCCTGGCGGTGCTGGCAAGATGCCCGGCGCCGGTCCACGCCCACCCTTCTGAACTGCCATGGCTGTTTCTGATCGCGTGCTGATTCAGGCCCGCAACATGTGCAAAACCTATTGGATGGGTACCCCTGCGCAGCACCGCGCCGGTGAGGGGCAGACGGTGCATGCTCTCCGCGATGTGTCGCTGGACATTGCCGAGGGCGATTTTGTCGCCATCATGGGTGCATCCGGCTCAGGCAAATCCACGCTGATGAATATTCTGGGCTGCCTCGATTTGCCGACCTCCGGAACCTACCATTTGGCCAGCGAAGCGGTGGAGGGCATGGGGCAGGATCAGCTGGCTTCGGTTCGCAACCGGCGCATTGGTTTTGTGTTCCAGCAGTTCAATTTGCTGCCGCGTACCTCAGCCTTGGAGAACGTCGAATTGCCCATGGTCTACAGCGGCATCAAGTCTGCTGCGCGGCGGGCGCGTGCGGCACAGGCACTGCAGCGCGTGGGCTTGGGTGAGCGCATGGGTCATACGCCTGCCGAACTCTCCGGAGGCCAGCAGCAGCGCGTGGCGATTGCCCGCGCCCTGGTCAATCAGCCGCAGCTCATCCTGGCCGACGAGCCTACCGGCGCACTGGATTCCCAGACCAGCGAAGACATCATGCAACTACTCACCGAGTTGAACCAGCAGGGCATGACGGTGGTGCTGGTGACGCACGAAGCCGACATTGCCGAGTGGGCGCGGCGCAAGCTGGTATTCAAAGACGGGCAACTTGTGCAGGACGTTGTGAAGGCCACGGCATGAGTCTGCTAGCCGCACTGCGCAGCGCTCTGAGGGCATTGGCCGCGAATGCCTTGCGCAGCGTGCTCACCATGCTGGGCATCATCATTGGCGTGGCCGCGGTCATCACCATGATTGCAGTCGGGCAGGGCGCCACCGACCGTGTGCAGGAGCAGATGAAGGGCCTGGGCTCCAACATCATGCTGGTGATTCCCGGCGGTGTCTCGCAGGCCGGTGTACGCCTGGGTGCGCAAACGCGTCAGCGCCTGACCGAAGAAGATGCGACAGCTATTGCGCTGGAGATACCTGAAGTTCAAGTCGCAGCGCCCACCTCGCGCACCAGCGGGCAACTGGTATATGGCAATGCCAACTGGGGCACTAGCATCATCGGGGTCAGCAACGACTACCTGGAGGCGCGCGATTGGCCGCTGGCCAGTGGGCGCCTTTTTGATGCAGCGGAACTCGCAGGCTCGGCCAAGGTGGCCTGGATTGGCACCACGGTGGCGCGCGAACTGTTTGGTGAGCAGGACCCCGTGGAACAAATGATTCGGGTGCGCAATATTCCCATGACGGTGATTGGCGTGCTGAGCCCCAAGGGGCAGAACTCCATGGGTCAGGATCAGGACGACTCGATCATGGTTCCACTGTCTACGTTGCGCAACCGCATCTGGGGCGGGGATGCGAGCAGTCGGCTCAAGCGCGTCGGCTCGATCTCGGTCAAGGTGCGTGATGGCAAAGACATGAAGGCCGTGGAGCAAAGCATTCAGGATTTGCTGCGCCAGCGCTTCAAGGTGGCACCGGGCGGTGAAGATCCGTTCATGGTGCGCAACTTGACCGAGATGTTGCAGGCGCAGGAGGAATCCAGCCGGGTCATGACGCTGCTGCTGGCTGCTGTGGCCAGTATCAGCCTTTTGATTGGTGGCATTGGCATCATGAACATCATGCTTGTGAGCGTGACCGAGCGCACGCGGGAGATCGGCCTGCGCATGGCGGTGGGCGCACGCGGACGCGACATCCTTGCGCAGTTCTTGATTGAAGCGGTGACCTTGAGTTTGATCGGTGGTGCCCTTGGCGTGGCGTTGGGTGCCGGCGCCACCTGGGGCGTGGGCGCGTTTGCGGGTTGGCAAGTCAGCATGAGCCTGGCCTCGATTCTGCTGGCGGTCGGGTTCTCTGGATTTGTCGGTGTGTTCTTCGGTTTCTATCCGGCGCGGCGTGCCTCTAAACTACTACCGATTCAAGCCTTGCGCTACGAGTAGCTTTGAAATGGTTTTGGAAAATTTTTAGAATAGTTTTTGGGAGTGAATTTTGGAACTTGTTTTGTTGTTGAAAGCCGCGGTCATGGGCATCGTTGAGGGACTGACCGAGTTCCTGCCCATCTCCAGTACCGGACACTTGATATTGACCGGTGCTTTGCTGGGCTTCGACGACGAGAAAAGCAAGGTTTTTGACATCGCCATCCAGAGCGGTGCCATCCTGGCGGTGATCATTGTGTATTGGGCCAAAATTCGGGCCACCATCGTCAACCTGCCGAGCAGCAAGCGGGCACAGCGTTTTGCTGCCAACGTGTTTATTGGCTTTCTGCCGGCCGGCATCATCGGCTTCACGGTTTACAAAGCGATTAAGACCTACTTGTTTAACCCGCCCGTAGTGGCGGGTGCGTTTATCGTGGGTGGCTTCATCATTCTTTGGGTTGAGAAAATCGCCAAGCCAGTGGTGCGCATCCATGACATCGACGACATGTCGGGGCTGGATGCCTTGAAGGTTGGCTTGGTGCAGTGCCTGGGCATGATCCCCGGTACCAGCCGCAGTGGTGCAACCATCATTGGCGGCATGCTGCTTGGACTGTCGCGCAAAGTGGCCGCCGAGTTCTCGTTCTTTCTGGCTATACCCACGCTGGTGGGGGCCACCGTTTACAGCCTGTACAAAGAACGTGCCTTGCTCAGCATGGCCGACATGCCGCTGTTTGGTGTGGGTTTTGTGGTGTCGTTTATTGCCGCCTGGCTGTGTATTCGCTGGTTGCTGAAGTTCATCGCCACGCACGACTTTGTTGGCTTCGCCTATTACCGCATTGCCTTTGGCATCGTGGTGCTGGCCACCGCGTGGACCGGCACGGTGCACTGGGTGGTCTAAGTCGAAGGCTTGAGAAGCTAGGCCGCTGCGGCGGTCTGTAGTGCTTGGATCGCGTCCGCGATGGCCGCTGCGGTCTCGATAGGTTTCTCCATGGGAAACAGGTGACTGCCCTGCACCATGGTGATGTTGCCTTTGACGATCTTCGTGGTGGGCCCCATGCCGACTTGGCGCATTTCTTCAGACTCGGTGCCGCCTATGAAGTGGGCTGGGCACTGCAACGGGTGGCGTTTGAGTTGGCGCACCAAGCTGTGTGGCAGGCCGTTGTAAATCGCTGTCTCCACATCGCGATCAAAGGCTAAAACGCGCTTATCGGCAATTTCGTCCGTACCGTAGCTGACGTAATCACGCAGGACCTGTTCGTCCCAGTTGGCAAAGGCTTTTTTGTGGCGGAAATGGGCGAATGCATCCTCCAAACTGGCCCAGGTGTTGCGACGGCGTTTGCTGATTGCACCGGGTGAAAACGAACCAACCAAGCCGGTTCGCTTGGCCAAACCTACGGCGCTTGACTTCCAGCCACCCAGCAACGGCGAGTCAATCAGCACCAGCCCTTTTGCCAAATGCGGCAAGCGCATGGCGGCCATCAGGCTCAGGTAACCGCCCAAGGAATGTCCCACCAACCACACGGGTTGCCCGGCCTTCCGGGCTTCGGCCTCCGTGAATTCGCACAACTGCTGCACCAGATGCGGCCAGTTGTTGGTCACCGGGAAGCGCGGGTCGTGACCAAACTTCTCCACCGCCTTCACGGTAAACCCCCTTCCGCGCAGGCTTCGGAACAGCACTTTGTAGGTGCTGGCGGGGAAACTGTTGGCGTGCGAAAAAACGATCACGGTGCGGGACCCGCCTGCACGCTAGATCAGGCGCTCGTTGGGGGTAGTGATCTTCTTCAGCGGCAGACTGCGTTCCGAGGCCACCATCAGCGGCACATTGGTGACGCCGCCGTTCCAGGCGGGGTGTTCGATGCTGTCAAACACTTCACGCAGTTTCTGGCCCCAGCTACCGTGCAGCATCTTGAAATAGGGGTTGTGCTCATCAATGCAGACCACCTTGTCGGTGTGGAAAGTGTTGGCTTCGTACACCACCAGATCCAGTGGCAGACCCACCGACAGGTTCGACTTGAGCGTGGAGTCCATCGAGACCAAGGCGCACTTGGCAGCCTCGTCCAGAGGCGTGGTGGGGGTGATGACGCGGTCCAGCACCGGCTTGCCGTACTTGGATTCTCCGACCTGGAAGTAGGGCGTCTCGGGTGTGGCTTCGATGAAGTTGCCGGCCGAATACACCTGGAACAAGCGCATGCCTTCGCCCTTGATCTGGCCACCAAATATCAGCGAGACGTTGAAATCCACACCCGACAGTTTGAGCGAACCGGCATCCCGGTCGTGCACACGGCGAATTGCCGCGCCCAGAACGCGGGCGGCGTCAAACATGCTCTTGGCATTCCAGATGGTGACGGGTTCCTCGTCGTCGTGTTCCTTGAGTTGCTCGACCTGCAAAATTTCGCGGATGGATTGCGAGATGCTCAGGTTGCCCGCCGACAGCAGGACCATGAAACGGTCATCGGCCTTTTCATAGACGATCATTTTGCGGAAGGTGCTGATCTGGTCCAGCCCTGCATTGGTGCGGGAGTCGGAAAGGAACACCAGTCCGGCGTTAAGTTTGATGGCGACGCAGTAAGTCATTTTTCTTGGAAGTGCGGTAAAGCCTCAAGTGTAAAGGGAGGGGTGGTTCTCCTGGATGTGCTCCGCGAACCTGGGTGAGCCAAAACGATGGTTCTCTGCCTGCCGTGGACTGATGGAGGCAGTTCCTTTATTCTTCCAGTCGGTGCCAATTGGTAGAAAAACATAATGACCAGCTATATCCCAACGAATGCCGCCTCCAGCGGAATCGCGCTTGATCGCAAGGTGCTCAAATCAGTCGCCCAAAGGTCAGACAGGCCGGGTCTGGTCTACCTTGGCAAATGGGTGGTGGGGCTGGTCATCACCGGGTTTCTTATTTCCATCACGCTTGGAAGTGCGTGGGAGTTGGTTTTTATGTTTCTCCATGGCATATTGCTCAGCGTACCGGCTTATGCCATGAGCCATGAAACCGCACATGGAACAGCCTTTCGCAGCCGTTGGATCAATGAGTGGGTCCTGTGGGTCACATCGCTTATTTACATGGAAGAACCGCTGCATCGTCGGTACACCCATACCAACCACCATACCTTTACCTGGCATGTCGGCAAGGACAGTCAAATGCCCTTCGATACCCCGATGGCTTTGTCTGGGTGGCTGACAGAAGTATCAGGCTTTGGACTCATGCGGTTCCATTTCTTGACGTTGTTTCAAGTGGCAATGGGTAGACCTTCGGCGATGCTGCAAACCGTGACCCCACCGGGAGAGTTGCCCAAGCTGATTCGAAATGCCTGGCTATTTATCGGGTTTTATCTGACCCTGATCGCACTGGTCGTAGCGGGGTATCACGCAATACTTTGGTATTTTGTAATCCCGCGCCTGCTCGGAGCGCCGGTGATGTTGCTTTTCACTTTGACTCAGCACGTGGAATTGCAGGAAAACTGCCCATCGTTACTGGAGAGTACCCGGTCATTTCGCACCACATCGTTGGGACGCTTTCTTTACCTCAACATGAACCACCACATCGAACACCATCTTTTCCCTCAAGTGCCTTTTCATGGTCTGCCAATGCTTAGTCAACACCTCAAAGACCAATTGCCTGTAGCGGACCCGGGATTCTTTCGCTTCAATTGGGAACTGTTGCTTGTCGTCATCAAGCGAACGCTAGGCCGCAACACCAAGGGGCGTGGAATTCGCCAAGCTCCCCATATGGTCACCGAAGGTACGATGACTTCCATTGCGAAGCGGAGTATGTGAAGTGAAAAGGATCGATTCAACCGCAGAACATCGCTTCGAAAATTCACAGTTAGCGATCCAAAAGCGCTGAAAGCGTGGGGCAAAGCACTTTCTATGGAGTAAACCGTGGCCGAATGGATATATGTTTGTCGAACCGACGAGATTGATCGCGACGACCTTATTCGATGGGATTACCAAGGCCGTAGTTACGCTATCTACAACACTGAAAAAGGCTTCTTTGCGACCGATGGACACTGCACGCATGAAGATCAGCATCTCGAAGACGGAATGGTGATTGGCATGGTGATTGAATGCCCACTGCATGGTGGACGTTTTGACATTGCAACCGGGCGCGCATTGTCTCCACCGGTCTGCTTGGACTTAATTGCTTATCCCATAGTGGTGCGCGAGGATCGTATCTTTGTAGAAATCTAAAGGGGCGATGAAGTTCCGCCCGCCCGCTTGGATGTGGGCGTCAAATCTCGCATCGAGCGAGACCATGCAGAACGCCAAAGCCAAGCCAAATTAACTTTTGGCGATCAACCCTTTAAGCACGTACAGCGCCTCCAAGGCCTCGCGCGGACTCATGGCATCCGGGTTCATGGCTTCGACTGCCGCTTCAACGGCGGAGGAAGGCGCAGCTTCCTCCACCGGCACCGCCGCAAACAAATCTACCTGCCGCTGCAAGGCCGTGGCCTGCGCCTCCAGTGCATCCAGCGTGTGGCGTGCCTGGTTCAGCACCGCGGTGGGCATGCCAGCCAGACGCGCCACTTGCACGCCGTAGCTTTTGCTGGCCGGGCCCGGTTCGATGGCATGTAGGAAGACGATGTCGCGCCCGGCCTCGGCCGCGCTGACGTGCACATTCATGGCCGCGTGGTGGGTGGCGGGGAACTCGGTCAGCTCAAAGTAGTGCGTGGCAAACAGCGTGAAGGCCTGGGTCTTGTCGTGCAGTTGCGTGGCAATGGCGCTGGCCAATGCCAGGCCGTCGAAGGTGGAAGTGCCTCGCCCAATTTCGTCCATCAGCACCAAGCTTTGTGGCGTGGCCGCGTGCAGGATTTGCGCGCCTTCGGTCATCTCCAGCATGAAGGTGGACTGGGCGTTGGCCAGATCGTCGGCCGCGCCAATGCGGGTATGAATCGCGTCGATTGGCCCCAGCGTGCAGGCCGTGGCCGGCACATGGCTGCCCATGCTGGCCAGCAGCACGATGAGGGCGACCTGGCGCATGTAGGTGGACTTGCCGCCCATGTTGGGCCCGGTGATC
>CAIQEX010000041.1 GCA_903870955.1 uncultured beta proteobacterium | reverse complement strand
GATTCAAAAATGTCAACGACCGCTACGGACATGACATGGGAGACCAGTTGTTGGTTCATCTGGCAATGTCCATGAAAGCCACCTTGCGCGAAGGCGACACGCTGGCTCGACTCGGTGGCGACGAATTTGTAGCGGTACTGATTGACCTGGAAAATGAAAACAGTTGCCTGCCGTTGCTGAGCCGCCTGCTGGAAGCCGCTGCTGCACCGGTTCATGTTGGCGGCGTGGTGCTGCAAGGCTCGGCCAGTATTGGCGTGACTTTTTATCCGCAGGCGCAGGACATGGAGGCCGATCAACTTCTGCGCCAGGCCGACCAAACCATGTACCAGGCCAAACTGGCAGGTAAGAACCGCTGCCACGTATTTGACGCCGCGCTCGACAGCAGTCTGCGCGTGCGCCACGAAAGTCTTGAGCGTATCCGGCGGGCACTGACCCATGGTGAATTCGTGCTGCACTACCAACCCAAGGTCAATATGCGCAAAGGCCAGGTCATCGGTGCGGAGGCGCTTATCCGCTGGCAACATCCTGAGAAAGGTTTGCTGAACCCTGCCGCATTCCTGCCCGTCATCGAAGACCACCCGTTGGCCGTGGAAGTGGGCGAGTGGGTGATTGATACGGCATTGAAACAAATTGGGCTGTGGCACGCCATCGGACTGGACCTGCCGGTGAGCGTCAACATCGGCGCACGCCAGTTGCAGCAAGTTGACTTTGTGGAGCGCCTGCAAGCCATCCTTTCCATGCACCCCCAAGTCAACCCGACCAGTCTCGAACTTGAGGTGTTGGAAACCAGCGCCCTGGCCGACATGCAACAGGTGTCTCAGGTGATCGAGCGCTGCCACCAAATGGGTGTGAAGTTTGCGTTGGATGACTTTGGCACCGGCTATTCGTCACTCACCTACCTCAAGCGCCTGCGC
This sequence comes from uncultured beta proteobacterium, assembly GCA_903870955.1. Classification (GTDB taxonomy): domain Bacteria; phylum Pseudomonadota; class Gammaproteobacteria; order Burkholderiales; family Burkholderiaceae_C; genus Allorhodoferax. Next base: position 1,137 of record CAIQEX010000041.1, on the reverse strand, counting down.
GTTGCGATGCTCAAGATTGACCAGAGTTTTGTGCGTGACATGCTCGACGATCCCGATGACTTGGCCATTTTGGAGGGTGTCATCGGGCTTGCTGCGGCCTTTAAACGTGAGGTCATAGCCGAGGGCGTAGAGACCGTCGCACACGGGACGGCACTGCTGCAATTGGGCTGTGAACTGGCACAGGGCTATGGCATTGCCCGCCCGATGCCGGCGGACAAGTTAGCTGCCTGGAAATCCACCTGGCGACCTGATGACGTGTGGTCTGAGCTGCCTTGGCTGGGCGGAAACCCCCAACCCGTGGAGGCTTAGTTGCCGAGCCACACAACCCGATTGGGATAGGGAACTAACCGAACTGGTAGTTCGCCATGTCCACGGCCATGACGTGGTCCACAAAGATGCGCTCACCCCGGTCGCTGCCAGCCGCACCGGCCACCACCATCAGGGGAATCAAATGATCCTCCCGCGGATGGGCTTGGCGCGCTGACGGTGCCTGTTGCCAATCCACCAGCATCTTGTCGCGCACTGCGGCGTCGGGCTGGGTAACGGCTTCGTTCAGGTAGTTTTCAAACACTGCAGCCACCGAAGTGGACGCCGGATTGCCAAAGCCGCGCATGTTGTGATACGTCAGGCCACTGCCCACAATCAGGACGCCCTCTTCGCGCAAAGGCGCCAGCAACTGTCCAACCCGGAGGTGTTCCGCTGCGTCATAACCGGACTTCATCGACAGCAACACAATGGGCATGTCGGCGTTGGGATACATCAGGCCAAGTGGCACAAAGGTGCCGTGGTCGAAACCCCGGTTGGCGTCCTGCCTGCAGGTGATACCGCCCACCGCCAATAGTTCGGTGACACGTGCTGCCAGCGCCGGGGAACCGGGGGCCGGGTATTGCAAATGGTAGGTATGCGCGGGGAAGCCGGAGTAGTCGTAATCCATCGGCGGGCGTTCGGAGGTGGATACGCTGAACTCGCTGGCCTCCCAGTGCCCGGTAATGACCAGCACGGCTTTGGGTTTTTGCGGCAGACGCGCCGGCAACGCCGCAAACTCTTTCGCAGTCTTGGCAAACATCTCACGCATGCCGTCGACAAAAGGCCATGGCCCGCCGCCATGGGAAATAAACAGGGTGGGGAATTTGGCAG
>CAIQEX010000040.1 GCA_903870955.1 uncultured beta proteobacterium | reverse complement strand
TGCTCAACTTGCTGGGCAATGCGGTGCAGCACACGCCGTGTGGCACGGTGCTACTGACCTGCAGGCCCAGCAAACAACGCGGCTTCCTGCGACTCGAGGTGCGCGATAGCGGCATTGGCATTGCGGAGCAGCACCAAAAGAAAGTCTTTGAAGAGTTTTACCAGGTAGAAAACCCCGAACGCGACCGCAACAAGGGACTGGGCCTGGGCTTGGGCATTGTCGAGCGCTCCTGCAAGCTGCTAAACCATGGCCTGCACCTCCGCTCGGCCCTGGGGTGCGGAAGCACTTTTACCGTGCTGGTACCGGTGGGACAGTCCGAAGAAAGTACCGTTGCTACAACGATCCCGGAAGGGATCAAGCTGCAGGATATTCGTGGCATGCGGGTCTTGCTGATCGAAGATGACGAACTGGGCCGCGCAGCACTCAAGGGCTTGTTGCAAAGCTGGGGCTGCCTGGTGGTCGAGGCCAGTTCGGCCGATGCGGCACTGCAATGCTGGGAATCCCGGTCGGTACCGGATTTTATTTTGACTGACTACCGCTTGCTGGGTGCGCAGAACGGCGTGGATGCTGTGCGCAACCTGCGCCAGGCGGCTGCTCGCGATGTGCCCGCTTGTGTGATCAGTGGTGACACGGCGGAAGAAGTCAAAACCCTGATCAGCATGGCCGGCCTGACGCTGTTGCAAAAGCCGGTCAAGCCAGCAAAATTACGCAGCGTGCTGCGGCATGCCTGGAACCAACCCACGACCTGACACCACTTAACACGACTGAAACGACCGTTTCCAACCAGTTGAGCGGGTCAGTTTTCCAGCAGCGTGTTGTCGGCCGGGGGCAGTACCAAAGTCACGCTGCAACCCAGGTCGACCTGGCCATCGATGTGCACCGTTCCGTGCAGGCGTTCGACAATTTTCCGTGTCAGTGCCAAACCCATGCCAATGCCTGGAAACTGCTTGGTGGTGTGCAAACGCGCAAAGGCGTGAAACAGCTTGGCGCCCATGGCCGGGTTGAATCCGGCTCCGTTGTCTTTCACAATGAGACACACCCTGTGGCTCACCGGTGAGTCCCTATTCACCGCGTCTGCTTCTATGGCAGGCCGGGACAGGACGCTGATCTGTGCGTTGGGCTGATGCGCCGTGAACTTCACGGCGTTGTCCAGCACGGCGAGCAGTGCCCGACGCAGCATCCCTCCATCGGCCAGCACCGAGGGCAGTTCGGGTGACAACAGCCATTCGATTTGGCGTTGTGGATATTGCAATCGGAGTTCGGAGACCAGATCCTGCACCAGAGGCAGCAAGGCTTGCGGCGCGGGTTGCAGTTCTGCCGTGCCCAAGCGTGCCAACTCCATGAGTCCATCCATCAACACGCCCATGTGCCGCGCCGAGTCGGAAATCGTGCGCAGAAAACCCTGGGTCTCTTCGGGCAGTAACGGCCCGGCATCTTCCTGCACCAATTGCGCGTAGGAGATGATGTGGCGCAGACTGGCGCGCAGATCGTGCGACACGGTGTAGCTGAAGTCCTGCATCTCGGCGCGCAGGCTTTTCAGTTCGGCCTCAAGTGCGGCGATACGTTGCAAGTCCTGGTCGGTCATGGCGTGTGCCTCAGGCTTTGGAGGCCTTTTTCGGGCGCGACCAGTTGGCTATCGACACCTGCTTGCCGCGTGCCACGCTCAAGGCACCGGGTGGCGTGTCCTTGGTGATGGTGGAACCACCACCCACCGTGCCGCCTGCTCCCAGGGTTACGGGTGCGATCAACACGCAGTTGCTGCCCACGTGGACGTCGGCTTCAATCACCGTGCGGTGCTTGTTGGCGCCGTCATAGTTGGCGGTGATGCTGCCCGCGCCGTAATTGACACGCTCGCCCACGCTGGCGTCACCCAGATAGGCCAGGTGGTTGGCCTTGGAACCTTTGGCCATGGTGGTGTTTTTGACCTCGACGAAATTGCCGATATGCACCTCGGCCTCCAGCCGCGCGCCGGGGCGCAGGCGGGCAAAGGGTCCAATCAGCGAACCCGCGCCCACGGTTACGCCCAGCTTCTCACCGTCAATGTGGGTGAAGGGATGAATCACAGCGCCAGCCTCGATCACCGCATTGGCAATCACGCAGTGGGCGCCAATGCTGACCCCTTCGCCCAGATTAACCTGCCCCATGAAGACGCAGTTCACGTCAATGCTGACGTCGTGTGCACAACTCAGGTCGCCGCGCACGTCCAGGCGCGCCGGGTCGGCCAGGCGCACACCTTCTTCCATCAGGCGATGCGCTACGCCCAGTTGGAAGGCGCGTTCCAGTTGCGCGAGTTGCACAGGGCTGTTGACACCGGCCACCTGCACGGCGTCGGTAATCTTGTGCGCCACCACATGTTCTCCATCGGTGACCGCAAAGCGCACGATGTCGGTCAGGTAGTACTCCTTCTGCACATTGTTGTTGTCCAGGCGCGCCAACCAGCGCTTCAGCGCGGTAGCCGGCACAGCCATGATGCCGCTGTAGACCTCCTGAATGGCACGCTGTGCGGGAGTGGCGTCCTTGTGCTCCACAATGGCCTTGACGTCGCCGTTGGCGGCGCGTTCGATGCGCCCGTAGCCTGTGGGATCGGGCATGTCCAGCGTCAGCAGGGCCAACTTGTTGCCGCCGCTGGCGGCGATCAAGTGGAACAGCGTATCGGCCTGGGTCAGCGGCACATCGCCCGACAGCACCACCACCACCGCGTCATCGGCCAGGTGCGGCAGGGCCTGCTGCACGGCGTGGCCGGTGCCCAATTGCGGCTCCTGGCGGGCAAATTCCAGCACCAAGCCGGTGTTGCCCTGGCAAGCGGCCTCGACTTCGGTCGCGCCATGCCCGGTGATCACCACCGCCTTGCGCGCTTGCAAACTTGCGGCGGTGTCGAGTACATGCTGCAAAAGTGCCCGTCCGCCAATGCGGTGCAATACCTTGGGCAAAGCGCTTTTCATCCGAGTGCCCTTACCCGCCGCCATAATGACCACGTCAATCGGCATGGTGCTGTCTGGCGCGTTATTGTTGGAGCTCATGTTGGCTTTTTCCTGTTGATGCGTAATTCTGTAGTTGCCTTTGGATTCCGGCTCCGTATTATCGGTGCCATGTTCCTGGCTTTGACACTGGTTGGCTGTAGCGCCAACCGCATTGCGTTCAACAACGCCCCAACCCTGATCTATTACTGGCTGGATGCGTATTTTGATTTTGACGGTCCACAAAGCGTTGAATTCAAGGCCCGCTTGAATGAATTGCAGGCCTGGCATCGCAAGGAAGAGTTACCCCAGTGGGCTGAGCTGCTGAAAAATCTGCAACCCGTGGTCAGCCAGGAAGTGAGTGCCGCGCAGGTCTGCAGCTTGTGGGGCTTTTTGCAGCAGCGCTTGCAGGCGCCCGTCAATCACTTGGCACCGGCCGTGGCGAACTTGGCAGTCAGTTTGAAGCCGACCCAGTTGGAACACATCGCGGCCGAATTCAAGAAGCGCAACAAGAGTTGGCGGGAAGAATGGCTGGACTTGTCGCCGGCCCAGCGTCTGGAGCGGCGGGCCCAACAGATTGTGGAGCGCAGCGAACGGTTTTATGGAAAGCTCGACGAGGCCCAGCGCGAGAAGATCCGCCTGCAGTTGGCGGCCTCTGGCTACGACCCCGAGATGCTGCAAAAGGAAATGTTGCGCCGCCAGCAAGACAGCCTGCAGACCCTGACGCGCGCCCGCAATGGCCAGATACCGCGTGCCGAGGTCGATGCGGAACTGTTGGCGCTGTTTGCCAGGGCGGCTTCCTCACCCGACGTCGCTTCTTTCAAATACAACGAAAGCATCACCCAGTCCGCCTGTGCGGCGGTGGCCGCAGTGCACAACAGCAGCAGTGCAGAACAAAAGGCCAAGCTCAAGCAAACCTTGCTGGACTATGAGGGCGATGTGCGTGCCCTGATGCAAGCGCCCTGAAAATCAGCGCTGACCGGGTTTATACCGGCCAGACCGCGCCATGTTCGTTCAGGATGGCATCCAAAGGCATGTCGTGCGGCTCGGGCTCCAGATCGGCCAGAAAGCCCATGCCAAAGCCCAATCCCACCGAGAAGGGTTTTGGTGACAGGCTGGCCAGCATGCGGTCATAAAAGCCACCGCCGTAACCCAAGCGAAAACCGCCGGGCCCGTAGCCTACGCAGGGTGCAAATAGCAGGGTGGGGACGATGATTTCCGTGTCCTTGGGTTTGGGGATGCCGTACGCGTCTTCTTCCATCGGGCAGCCGGGGTACCAGGCATGGAAGGTCATGGTGTGGGTTTCTTTGTTCACCACGGGCAAGCCGATGCGACGGGGTTCGGGTTGTTCCAGTAATTCACCGTCTTCTTTCCAGCGGTGCAGGGCGGGCAGGGGGTCAAACTCCCCCTTGATGGGCCAATAGGCCCCGATCACGATGTCGGGCCGACCCACCAGCCAGATGCGCATGACCCGTTGCAACAGGTCCTCACGCAAATGCCTGTCGGGCAAATTGTTGCGTTGTTCAATCAGGGCCGCGCGAAGTGCCTTTTTTTCAAGAGCTTGTTCTGAGTTGTCCATAATCACCACATGCAGTTTTCAGCCATTCTGACACCGTTAGTCCTCACGACCTGTGTCTTCTTGCCTTCCCTCTCCTCCGTTCATGCCCAAGGGCGTGACAGCAGCCATTACGACGAAACCATTACCGAGATGGCGCAGGCCTTTAAGGCGCATGACCGCAAGCGTCTGAGCAACCTGCTGCCGCAGGTGCGCGGCTATATTTTGGAGCCCTGGGGCGCCTATTGGGAACTCTCGGCCCGCCTGGATGAGGCCAACCCTGCTGAAGTGCAGGATTTCTTTGCCCGCTACAGCGGCACCTACCAGGAAGACAAACTCCGCACCGAGTGGTTGCTGCAGCTGGGACGCAATCGGGATTGGGGCGCCTTCAACCGCGAATACCCCAGGTACCGCATGGGCGACGACCGGTCTGTGCAGTGCTATGGCCTGTTGACCGAGCACCTGGCCAAAGGGACCGATGTGAATGCCGCCGTGATGCAAACCTGGCTGCCGCTAAAGGAAGCGGATGAGGGTTGTGCCGCCGCCGCCGAGCAACTGGTCAAGGACCATTCCATGATGCCGGCCGCGGTTTGGCAGCGCGCGCGTCTGGGTTTTGAGAATGACCGGTTGCGCGTGGCGACCCAGGCCGTGGGTATTTTGAATGACGGGTGGGTTAAAAATGTGTCGGAAATCTACGCCAGCCCGGCCAAGTACCTGAACGACAAGCTCACCGCGCTGCGTCCCAAGACCCGCGAACTGGTGTCACTGGCCCTCATCCGCCTGGCCTATCAGGACCCGGAGGCCGCCGCCACCGAGGTCAACCACCTGCGCTGGAAAGCCCAACTCACGCAGGAAGAGCGCAGCTGGATCTGGGGCGTGATCGGCAAGCGCGCGGCGATGAAGATGTCACCGGATGCCGTCGGCTATTTTGCCCAGGGTCAGTTCAGCCAGATGCATGAAGACCATCTGGCCTGGGCCGTGCGCGCGGCCTTGCGCGCCGGCCAATGGAAGACGGTGCATGAGGCAATTGCCGCCATGCCCCCCGCCCTTGCCGCCGAGCCGGTCTGGGTTTACTGGCATGCGCGGGCGCAGTTGGCCCTGGCAGATTCTGAAAGCGGACGCGCCGAGGCGCTGAAGCTATTGCAAGGCATTGCCAGCGTGCGGGGCTTTTATGAGCAACTCGCACTCGACGAACTGGGGCAGCGCGTGACCGTGCCCGAACGCCCTGCACCGTTGACTGCAGAAGAGCGTGAGACCGCACGCAACAACCCCGGCCTGAGCCGGGCGCTGTATGCGATACAGATTGGCCTGCGCGCCGAGGGTGTGCGCGAATGGAATTACAGCGCCAACCTGCATGATCGCGGTGGCCTGGATGACCGGGGTTTGTTGGCCGCTGCCGAGCGTGCCTGCCAAGCCGAGGTGTGGGACCGCTGCATCAACAGCAGCGACCGGACCAAAGGGTTTCTGGATTTCGAAACCCGCTTCCCCATGCCCTTTAAAAGCGCCGTGCTGGCACGCACCAAGCAAATTGGCCTGGACCCGGCCTATGTGTATGGGCTGATCCGCCAGGAAAGCCGCTTCATCATGGATGCCCGCTCCGGTGTCGGCGCCTCGGGTCTGATGCAGGTGATGCCGGCCACGGCCAAATGGACTGCCAAAAAGTTGGGCATGACCGACTTTCAAGCCCACCAGATTTCGGACCGCGACACCAACATCGCCATTGGCACGGGCTACCTTAAGCTGTTGCTGGACTCCTTTGGAGGCTCCATGCCGATGGCTGCGGCCGCCTATAACGCAGGTCCCGGCAGGCCGCGCGCCTGGCGCAACGGACCGGTGCTCGAAGCCGCCATCTGGGCTGAGAATATTCCCTTCAACGAGACGCGAGATTACGTCAAGAAGGTGCTCTCCAACACCACCAATTACGCGGCCGTGATCACGGGTCAGCCCCAGTCGCTCAAGGCCCGTCTGGGTTCGGTCGGGCCGCTGGATGCTGCCGTACCAGACGCCAGTACCGAGCTCCCCTAGGGGTAATGCCCCCACGCTTGCCACTGCGTGTGCTGCGCTGCCCCCCGAGGGGGTGCATTTCACCTTGGGGCGGCCCTGCGGTGAAACCTTGCCCCCACGCTTGCCACGGCGTGTGCTGCGCTGCCCCCCACACTTTCCGTTGTGTCCCCGGCTTGGTTTAGCATGGAGGTTTTTAGGGAAAGCCCATGCTCAAGCTGTTCGTAGGAAACAAAAATTACTCTTCCTGGTCCATGCGGCCGTGGGTGCTGCTGCGCCAGGCTGGCATCCCCTTCGAGGAAGAGGTGGTGCGTTTTGATTCGTTTGATGCGGACTCCAATTTCAAGCGGACCATCTCAAGCGTAAGCCCGACGGCCAAGGTGCCGGTGTTGGTGGATGAGGAAATGGCCATCTGGGACACCCTGGCGATTGCCGAATATGTGGCTGAACAATATCCTGAGAAGCAACTCTGGCCGCTGGACAAGTCGGCACGGGCTCGCGCCCGCAGTGTGTGCGCGGAAATGCACAGTGGCTTTACCGGGCTGCGCGGCAATTGCCCGATGAATATCGAGGCCTCTCTGCCCGAGGTGGGGGCATTGCTGTGGCGCGACAAACCCGCCGTACGCGCAGATGTGCAACGCCTGGTGGAAATGTGGAGTGGCTTGCTGGCCGAACATGGAGGCCCCATGTTGTTTGGAGCCTTCAGCATTGCCGATGCATTTTTTGCCCCGGTCTGCATGCGCTTGAAGACCTACGCACTGCCGCTGCCCCAGGCCATTGCCGACTATGTGCAGCGGGTGCACGACCTTCCCGGCGTTGCGGCCTGGATTGCCGGCGCGTTGGCCGAGCAGGACTTCCTGGATTTCGAAGAGCCCTATCGACTCAAGAGATGAAGCCCCCACGTTCACCCACTGCGTGTGGCTCTCTGCCCCCCAAGGGGGCTAACCCGCCTTGGGGCGGCCCGGCGGCGGGGTTGTGGCCCCCACGTTCGACGCTGTTCAAATGAAAACCTACCTGGTCGGCGGAGCGGTGCGTGATGCGCTGATGGGGCTTCCCATGTGCGACCGCGACTGGGTCGTGGTGGGCGCGACGCCTCAAGCGTTGTTGCGCCAGGGATATGTGCAGGTGGGGCGCGACTTCCCGGTATTCTTGCATCCGCGCAGTCATGAGGAATATGCCTTGGCCCGCACCGAGCGCAACACGGCGCCC
>CAIQEX010000039.1 GCA_903870955.1 uncultured beta proteobacterium | reverse complement strand
GCGGCTGTTTTGCGTGATGTTGATAAAGCCACCCGCCCCGGCCAGGCGCGGCCCAAAGCGGCTGACGTTGATGTTGCCCCGTGCATCGCATTCGGCCAGCCCCAGAACGGCCAGATCCAGGCCGCCGCCGTCGTAAAAGTCAAACTGCTGGTTCATGTCCAGCTGCGCCGTGGCGTTGGTGCTGGAGCCGAAGTTCATGCCACTGCCTGGCACTCCGCCGACCACGCCGGGTTCGGCAGTGAGCGTCATGTAGCGCAGCAAGCGTTCTTCGTTGGCAATGTCGGCCACGCCTTCGGGCATGCCGATGCCGAGGTTCACCACGGCGTTGGGCATCAACTCGAAGGCCGCGCGGCGGGCAATCACCTTGCGTTCGTCAAACGGCATGGGTGGCAGCGCATCCAGCGGCACCCGCATCTCGCCCGACAGCGCCGGGCTGTAGGGCGTGCCATAGGTCTGTTTGTGGTACTCGGGTCGTGACACCACCACGCAGTCCACCAGAATGCCGGGCACCTTGACGCGCCGGGGCAGCATGGCGCCGGCCTCGGTGATGAACTCCACTTGCGCGATCACCACGCCGCCGGAGTTCTTGACCGCCATGGCAATCGCCAACACGTCCTGCGTCAGCGCTTCGCGCTCCAGCGACAGGTTGCCATCGGGATCGGCAATCGAGGCGCGGATAAAGGCCACATTGGGCTTGGGTGCCTTGTAAAACAGCATTTCGCGACCGCCCAAGGTGGTCACTTCCACGATGTCCTGGGTAGTGCGGGCATTGACCCGGCCGCCCTGCAGGCGCGGGTCTACAAAGGTGCCTAAGCCCACCGGCGTCAGGTTGCCTGGCAGGCCGGCAGCGATGTCGCGGTACATGTGCGAGATCACGCCCAGCGGCAGGTTATAGGCTTCGATCTGGTTGGCCATGGCCATGGCCCCCACCTTGGGCACCAGCCCCCAGTGGCCGCCAATGGCCGAGGCCAGCAGCCCCTCGTGCGCGATGCGGTTCAAGCCCTGGTCTTTGCCATCGCCAGGACCGCCACCAAACAGCAAATGCAGGTTGCGCGGCTGGGCGGTTTCCAGAAAGCGCTTTTCCAGCGCCACCAGCAATTCGTCCGGCACGCCCACCACGCCAAAACCGGAACACACCAGGGTGTCTCCTTCGTGGACGAGGGCGACGGCATCGGCCGCAGAGACAATTTTGGATTTCATAAGTAAGGCTCCTTCAACTGACCGTGCGGCGATTTTGGACGGTGCAACCTAGCGGGGTTTGGCTGCTTTCTTGACCGTGGATTTTTTTGCCACAACACGGGTGCTATGGCCATTGTCGGCCGCACCCAACAGGCTTTCCATGCGCTGAATCAACTCCAGCGAATGCGGCTCCATCTCGGCACGCGCACCGAGAATATGGTTCACCACATCCAGCGCGGAAAGGCGGTCTTCTTCGGTCTTCAGCAATACCGCCAAAGTCTCAACCGCACGCTGGGGTTCGAACTCGGCAATGATGGACTGCTCCTGAATCAGCTCAGCGCGGCGTTCAGCACCCATGGACTTGAAAGGTTCCGTGCTGTTGAGCACCTGGGCCGAACGCTCCAGCCGGTCCTTGCGCACCGAGCCCCGCGAACCAGCGAGCAGCACCAGCATGCGGATCACCGCAGCGCCCAGATCGCCGTGCTCCATGGCGGCCAGGGCTTTTTTCACCTCAGGCATGTGGCGCAAATCGCTGGACGCCTCGGCTTCTGGTTCTTCCTGTCCAACCCGTCCCACCGCATGCATCAGGGGCGTGCCATAGATCGCCAGAAAAGTATTTTCATAGGCTGCGTCACGCAGGTCACGCATCAGATCCATGGCCTGACTGATGCTGTTGGCCATCAGGCGCTCGACGGCCAGGAACGGGTTGTCCGGCGTGGTTTTCTGGCGGTTGTCGCGGGCCCAATCGGCCAGGGGTGACATCAGTGGCAACAGGGGATTGGCGTCGGAGAACAGCTTGCGGCTGACACGCGACGGATGGCTGTCGCGCAAGGCGTCGGCCGTCTGCTGGGTGACCAGGCTTTGCAAGACCGGACG
>CAIQEX010000038.1 GCA_903870955.1 uncultured beta proteobacterium | reverse complement strand
GTGTACCCCCGCTTGAGTTTGGCCCCCGGCCAACGCTTTGCCTCCAAAGGGGCTTACATCGTGCGCTTTGGTCCGGATGGAAAGAGTGTCGTGCCCGAATCAGACTGGATCGTGCCATGACGCCCCGTCAAAGCCGATTTGTCGGACGCAAACCCACGCCCTTGCTGTCCCGTGTGGGGTTGGCGGTAGCGTTCGCCTGCAGCCTTGGGCTGGCTGCTGCGCAAGAGGTGGATCACAGCAAGATGGACCATAGCAAGATGGACCATTCTGCGCACATGGCGCAGGCTGCTGAAGCGGGTGCCAAGACCAAACGCAGTGAAGTTGCCTACACCTTGGCCGACGTGAAGATGATCCGCCAGGACGGGCAAGCCGTCAAGTTCCTGAGCGCCGTCAATGATGGGCGCCCGGTGCTGCTGAATTTCATTTACACCTCGTGCACCGCGATCTGTCCGGTTACCAGCAAGGTGTTTGCCGATGTGCGTGAAAAGCTCGGCAAGGACCGTGACCGGGTCAACATGATTTCGGTGTCGATTGACCCCGAATACGACTCTCCAGAGCGTCTCACTGAGTACGCAAAGCGCTTTGACGACAGTCGGGCGTCCTGGAATTTTTTTACTGGCACAGCAAAGGATTCAGTTGCTGTCCAGAAATCGTTTGCCACCTACCAAGGCGACAAGATGAACCACGTGCCGGTGACGTTTATGCGCGCTGCGTCCGGTAGTCATTGGGTTCGTATTGACGGGTTTGCAAGTCCGGAAGTGCTGTTGGCGGAACTTCGCCCACTGCTATTGAAAAAGTAAGTAAGTTAATTTATTTCTTGAAAGGAAATGATCATGATGAAGAAACTAATCCTGGGTGTTGGCATCCTGGCTTCCCTGGCAGCCATGGCTGCTGATGTTGCTCCCGCAACTGCTGCAGCAGCTAACGCTACTGACAAAAAGAGCCAAGGCTTGCAGTGCCAGCAACAGGCTACTGCCAAGAAGCTGGAAGGCGCCGCCAAGAAGCAATTCATGGTGAACTGCCTGAAGGCTGCTGCTCCAGCACAGTAATCCATTCGACCGCAATGGAGTCGTTTTCCGGTACGCATGCCTCTGTGCGTGCGCTGGGGAACTCGCCATTGCAACGGGCCGATTCTTGACGCGTGAATGGTCCGCTTTGCCGTGACAGGCAAGGCGGGTCATCACGTGTTTTTTTAATTTTTTCTACCCCACCGGTAGTCATGCCGCGTTGCTGGTTTCGTCCGACGCTGCATCCCCATCAACTTTGCTCCTTTGGCCAAAGCGCTGGTCCTTGCGAGGTGCCAACGTAAGGCCGCGACTGACTGTTGCGAGTACCCATACAAATGCAATAAAGGCCAGCTTGTCAGATTATTGACAAACTCACAACTATTCCTCACATAATTTGCCAACTGAAAAAAAATGTATTTTTGGTGTGTTATGTTCTTCCACCAAGATAGAGAAATACCGCATTTCCGGGAGTAATTTGCGGGTTTATTTGTTTCTATATTTTTAATAATGAGTTAACAGGGTGGATGCAAATTTTTTGCATCTTTGGTTTTTTTAACCAATAATTAACATGAAGGCAGACATGATTCAAAGTAAGGCGAAGCTGATCGTAAAAGATGCAAATGGTGAAAAAGCTGTAAAGCTTCAAAAAAACCTAGAAGACGCATCGATTCCCAAACCGAAACCTGAATCTGACGCGCTCCCACCCAATCCCCTTGATCAATCCCTGAATGCCAGTGGCTTGGGCATCGAGGCGCTGCCCCAACATTCCGAAGCATCGAAACAAGTCGCCACCAAGGTGGATAAGCACTTGCTGAAGGAAGACGAGTCGTTTGACGCGGTATCGGTTGGCGACCTGCAAGACACCTCGAGTGCGGTAGTCGACATAGGGAGTCCGCCCCAGTTTTCGGCTGGAGATGTCTATCTCGCCCAAACGGATGTGGTCGGTGGTTCGCCTGCGGTTGCAACCGACGCACAGAGCAGTGCCAGCGTGCCGGGTGCGGCATCGACTTCCATGCCAGTTGAAAACATCGCAGGCTGGGGCTTTGTCGGACTCGCAACCACTCAGGCGTTTGCAGGCACCACGGGAGGCGGTGTTGCGGCAGCTCCCGTTGGGTTCTCGCTGAGTGGTGGTATCTGGCTCGGAAAGATTACCAACGCGGCGGACCTGGTTGTCGAGGCCTTTAAGGCCGATGGCACCAAGTTGGCCGGTGTGGGCAAAGTCAATGCGGACGGCACCTACACCATCACAGTCACAGAAAACTATACCGGCCCGGTCCTGATTCGACTGAAAGATACCAGCAACGCCACCAACTACACCGATGAAGGCACCGGCGCGGCCAAAGACATCACAACCGACTTGCGTGCGGTGGTCAATGTCTCCGGACATGGCGCAATCACCGTGGCCATCACGCCGCTGACCGAATTGGCGGTACGGGAATTGTTGGGCGATTCAGGTGGCGACGGTGGCACGGCCTCGACGGCCGCCACCGTTTTGGGCCAAACGGTCTCAGCCGCTCAAGTAACTGCCGCCAACGATGCCGTCAAGGCGGCCTTTCATTTGCCGGGCGACATCACTTCAACGGTCCCGGTGACGGTGGATGACACGGCGTTTGCCAACTCGACCACCTCTGCAGCGCAAAAGGCCTATGGCCAGGCTTTGGCGGCTATCTCGGGGGTTGAGGCTTTGCAATCTGCCAGCACCGGCGACGTGCTAAACGCTTTGTCACAAGGTTTGGTAGGCGGTCAGTTGTCCCAGTCCACGGTCGACCAACTGATTGCGGGAGCGGCGAAAGCGGACACGAATTTCAACACGGGTGCTGCAACAGCACTGACGACGGCTATCGGCACCGGCGTATCAGGAGTCACTATTTCGGTGGACTCCGGAACGCAAGGTGACTTTGTCACCAACACAGCAGCCCAGGACATCACAGCGACGCTGAGCGCACCGCTGGGCAGCAACCACTTGTGGGGTTCGGTGGATGGTGGCACGACCTGGATGGATGTGACGGGTTTTGTTTCCGGCCCCAACTCCAACTCCAACTTCAACCTGGCCTGGAACAACGTCACGCTGAGCGGTAGCAGCACGATCAAGCTTGCAGTCAGCAGTCTGACCACAGGATTTACCGGTTTGGCGAAGGATGTTGTCGGCTCGGTGTCGTTGCAAGCGTATTCGGTTGACCTCACAGACCCGGCAATTACCAGTGCAACTGGCGCTGTTGCCTATGCCGAAAATGGCACAGGGGCGGTTTATAAGACAACGACTACGGACGCCAATCTGGTGACCTATTCGTTGATCGGCACGGACGCGGGCTTATTCACGATTGACAGCAGTTCTGGCTCCGTGGCGTTCAAAGCGTCGCCTGATTTTGAGACTCCTGGAAGTGCCGCAAGTAGCAACGCTTACAGCATCGCCGTGCAAGCAACCGATGGCGCGGGCAATTCGTCCAACCGGTCGTTGACTATCAACGTAACGAATGTGAACGAAGCGCCGACGATGACGGGCGTCGGCACTGCGACTTTCGATGAAAACGCCACGGGCACGGTGTACACCGCAACGGCGACCGACCCGGACGCTGGCACGGTGTTTAGTTATGCATTGGGCGGAACCGATGCGGCACTCTTTGCCATTGATGCTGCCTCGGGTGCAGTAACGTTCAAGACGTCGCCCAACTTTGAGGCGCCGGCACACCCTAACAACGTCTACAACATCACGGTTACCGCGACGGATAACGGCGTAACGGGTGTGACTGGCGTCCTGAGCGCCACAGCCAAGTCCGTGGCCATCACGGTGGCCAACGTCAATGAGGCGCCGGTGATCACCAGTGGCGCGAGTGCGTCATTTGCGGAGAACGCCACGGGCACGGTGTACACCGCTGCCGCCACCGATCAGGATGCGGGAACGACGTTAACGTATTCAATCAGCGGAACCGACGCGGCGCTCTTCAACATCGACTCCAGCACCGGAGCGGTAACGTTCAAGAATGCACCTGACTTCGAGACGCGTCTGGATGCGGGTGCCAACAACGTGTACGACATCACGGTCGACGCAACCGACAACGGTGGTCTGAGCGCGGGCTCGAAAGCGGTGGCCATCACGGTGACCAACGTCAACGAGGCGCCTACGGTGGTGTCGGCCATTCCGATCGAATACGCCGTGGTGGGTCAGCCCTTTAGTCAAAGCCTGGCGAGCTACTTTTTGGATGTGGATGCAGGGGATCACCTGACCTACTCAGCTACCGGTCTGCCAAGCACCCTGACACTGGACGCCAGCACCGGCCTGTTGCACGGTACGGTAACAGCGACTGGATCGCAGAGCGTGACCGTCACAGTGACCGATGCAGGCGGTCTGCACACCAGCCAGACTTTTGCACTGAATGAAGTCACTGCACCGGTGTTTAGCTCGGTGACATCGAGTGTTGCTTCCGCCAAGCAGGGCGACACGGTGACGTTCACTGTGCAGTTGACTGAACCGGTGACGGTTTCGGGCGGCACGCCAGATGTTGTATTTAATGTGGGCGGTCAGTTGTTGACCGCGTCCTACGTCAGCGGAACCAACACAAGCACTCTGACGTTTAGCGGCCCTGCGTCCGCTGGTGACAGCGCAAGCGTGAGCGTGAGTGCCATCCATCTCAATGGCGCCACGGTGATTGGAAACGCCTCCACCCAACCGTTGGTAACCTCCTCAGTAGGACAGGTGGTGAGCAGCTTTGTTGTGGACAACACGGCTCCGCTGTTTACGTCAGCTGCCACGGCGAACTATGCTGAGAATGGCGCGGTAGCAGCCTACGCAAGCACTGTGACGGATGCCACAACGCTGACCTACACATTGAGCGGCTCGGTGGATGACGGACTTTTCAATATCAACAGCACGACCGGTGCCGTCACATTCAAGACCTCGCCTAACTTTGAAGCGCCATCCGATGTTGGAGCCAACAACACCTATAACGTATCGGTGACCGCGACCGATGCGCTGGGGCATGCTTCTACCCAATCCGTTGCCATTACGGTAACCAACGTCAACGAAGCGCCCAACGCGCTGACCAGCGGCGCTACGGCCAGCTTTGCCGAGAACGCTGCGGGCGTGGTTTACACCGCTTCGGGCACCGACCCGGATGCGGGCACGACGCTGAGCTACATCCTGGGCGGAACGGACAGGGCGCTGTTCAACATCGACGGCGCCACCGGAGCCGTGACCTTCAAGACGCCTCCCAACTTTGAAGCCCCTGCGGATGCGGGTGCCAACAATGTGTACGACATCACCGTCACATCTTCGGACGGCGCGTTGAGCAGCGCAGCACAGGCGGTTGCCATTACGGTGACCAATGTGAACGAGGCGCCGTTGATTACCAGTGCCGCAAGTGCATCATTTGCGGAAAATGCAACGGGAACCGCCTATGCGGTGGTGGCGACGGATCAGGACGCAGGTGCCGCGTTGACCTACGCGATCAGCGGAACCGATGCCTCATTCTTCAATATCAACACCAGCACGGGTGTGGTGACGTTCAAGGCTGCGCCGGACTTTGAGACACGCCTGGATACGGGCACTGACAACGTATACGACGTAACCGTGGAAGTGTCTGACGGAACGAACGTGACCACCAAAGCGGTGGCGATCACGGTAACCAACGTCAACGAAGCGCCGACCCTTGTGTCGCAGATACCCACTGAATATGCGGTGGTGGGCCAGCCCTTCAGCCAAAGTCTGGCGGGGTACTTCGCAGATGTAGACGCCGGGGACCATCTCACCTACTCGGCAACTGGGCTACCCAGCACATTGACGCTGGACGCCAGCACCGGGCTGTTGCATGGCACTGTGACGGCCATTGGATCGCAGAGCGTGACTGTGACCGCCACCGATGCTGGCGGGCTGCATGTTGCCAGCAATGTTTTCACGATGAACGAAGTGCAGGCGCCGGTTTTTGGCAGCATCACTTCGAATATCCCAGCCGCCAAGGTAGGCGACGCGCTGACCTTCAATGTCACATTGACCGAGCCGGTCGTGGTCTCCTCAGGTGGTACACCGGACGTGGCTTTCAATGTAGGGGGTCAGACCTTAACTGCGACCTATGTCAGTGGATCAGGCACAAGCACATTGGTGTTTAGCGCGACGGCTCCGGCAGCCGAAAGTTCCGCCGTGACCGTGACAGCCATAAACCTCAATGGCGCAACAGTCATAGGAAGCATATCGACGCAACAACTGGTCACCACGTCGGTGGGGCAGATAGTGAGCAACTTTGTCATTGACAACACGGCCCCCGTGTTTACCTCTTTGACCACTGCGAACTATGGAGAGAACGGCACGACTGCAGCCTACACAAGCGCTGTGACCGATGCCACGACTCTGACGTACACATTGAGCGGCTCGGTGGACGACGGACTTTTCACCATCAACAGCGCAACCGGTGCCGTTACATTCAAGACCTCGCCAAACTTTGAAGCGCCAGCCGATGTTGGCGCCAACAACATCTATGACGTATCGGTGACCGCCACCGATGCGCTAGGTCACGCCTCTACCCAAGCCGTTGCCATCACGGTAACCAACGCCAACGAAGCACCGAGCTTGACCATTGGCACACCATCACCGTTTGCCGAGAACGGCACAGGCGTGGTGTTCACGGCCCAAGGTACGGACGTAGATGCAAATACCACCTTGACATATGCCCTTGCTGGTAGTGGCGCAGACAACGCGCTGTTTCACATCGATAGCGCAACTGGTGCGGTTACCTTCATTTCAGCGCCCAACTTCGAAGCACCTGCGCATGTCAACAATGTGTACAACATCACCGTCACGGCAAGCGACGGCAGCCTGACCACGGCACCGCAAGCCGTTGCCATCACGGTGACCAATGTGAATGAGGCGCCAGTGATCACTGGCGGCGCCAGCACAACGGCCAACTTTGCCGAGAACGGCACGGGCACGGCATATACGGTGTTGGCATCAGATCAGGACGTGGGCACCGCGCTGACGTACGCGATCACCGGAACCGATGCGTCCCTCTTCAACATCTCCAGCACGGGTGTGGTCACGTTCAAGGGTGCGCCGGACTTTGAGACACGCCTGGATGCAGGTGCCAACAATGTTTACGACTTCACAGTGGAGGTGTCAGACGGTACCAACCTGACGTCGCAGGCCGTCGCTCTAACGGTGACCAACGTCAACGAAGCTCCTGTTATATCCAGTGCTGCTTCCACGTCCTTCGCAGAGAACGCGTCTGGCACTGTCTATACGGTTGCGGCAACGGATCAGGATGCGTCAACAACTTTGACCTACTCGATCAGTGGAACGGATGTTGCCCGCTTCAATATCGACGCCACCTCCGGGGCTCTTACTTTCAAGAATTTGCCAGACTTCGAGGCTCCGTTGGATGCAGGTGCCAACAATGTCTACGACATCACGGTAGGCGCTTCAGACGGCACGAACCTGACCACCAAGGCTGTCGCCATCACGGTGACCAATGTGAATGAAGCGCCAGTGCTCACCAGCAGCACCACCGGGTCATTTGCCGAGAATGCCACGGGCACGGTGTACACAGTGGCCGCTACGGACCAGGACGCGGGCACCACGTTGACCTACTCGATCACCGGAGGCGATTCGTCCCTCTTCAACATCAACACCAGCAACGGTGCAGTGACGTTCAAAACTACACCGAACTTTGAGCAACCTGGGGATGCAGGTGCCAACAACGTCTATGACTTCACGGTGGGCGCGTCAGACGGAACAATTTCGACGACGCAGGCGGTGGCCATCACGGTGACGAATGTCAACGAGGCGCCGACCCTTGTGTCGCAGATTCCTACGGAATATGCCGTGGTGGGTCAACCCTTCAGCCAGAGCTTGGCGGGGTACTTCACGGATGTGGATGCGTTGGATCACCTGACCTACACCGCCACTGGACTGCCCAGCACGTTGACGCTGGACGCCAGCACTGGGCTGTTGCACGGCACTGTCACGGCTACAGGCTCACAGAGTGTGACGGTGACCGCCACCGACACTGCCGGTCTGCATGTTGCGAGCAATGTATTCACGATCAATGAAGTGGTTGCGCCAACCCTTTCAAGTCACGTGGACGGCGTCTTAAACCTGGATGTGACGAGTGGCATCGTATTGACCGCATCAGAAAATGTTTCCGCGGTAGCTGGCAAATACATTCACCTTGTCAATGATGGTGGAACAGGCTTCCACGGTGAAAGCATTATCAATAGCCAGGACTTCCTGGTGACAGACTCCGCACATGTGATCATCAGTGGCAACACGATCACGTTGAATCCAGCTTCAAACCTCGACTTCAACAACAACTACCACATCGAAGTGGATGCTGGCGCGTTTGTCGGTGCCGGTAGCGGACAGGCGAGCGTTGCGGTGACTGACGTCACGGCCATGAATTTTGGCACCGTCAACCCCACTGCGCTGGGTACCGGTACGGGAGTAGCTGCGGCGTCTTTGGCCATGAATGCAGGAGTCGATACAACCGTGGCGGGTCACAGTTGGCTGGATGCAGAAGGTTCAGGCAATCCCAATGGTGCCGCCGTTGCCGTCGATTTTGGTAGTGCGAACCTCGCTATCGTTGCCAATGATCTGGCACCGTCAACTGATCCTGGAATTGCGACCAATGACTTCCATGTGGCGATCAATAATTTTGGCGTGGGCGACTTGATCTACTTCGATAACCATGGTGACAACACCATTCTGCGCCAAGACAATTTTGATGCAGGTCTGATCGTGAACTATGGAACGGCACCTACTGTTTTGTCGACTCCAGGAAGTGGTTCCGCTACGGGACAAGGTGGCGGGGAATTCAACATATTTATGGCGGCTGCAGGACCTGCAACCATCGCCTCAACATTCAATGACACCACGGCACTCAAGGTCTTGCTGGGTGGTGTCACTTACGAACCCATCTTGTACGGTTGATTTTGAGCACTGACGAACGGTAGGCGAAATCACAGTAAGTGAATTTTGCCTTCACTAAATATTATTGATTTTCACAGGGACTAAAAATGGCTACAACATCTCGCTATACCTTGCTGGGCAGTGGCGCCAACTTCATGGATTTCTATCTGCCTTTTGCCAATGTATCGTTGGATGGGCAAACAATCATTTTCAAGGGAAGTGCTGGCGTAGACGACGTGTATGTGGGTGCTTCCACTGGACTGACCTTTGATTTCACACAGTCCGGTTTGGGAGCCGACAAGATCTATCTTTCGGGCGCTTGGTCTGATTACTCACTTGGAAATCCGGGGACCGGCAATGTGCTTACGCTGACGCGCATTAGTGGCGGCAGCGAAGTCATCAAGGTTATCTCTGGCGACAGTTTGATCTTCGCAAATGGAACGGTTAGTGTGAGTAGCGCATTGGCGTATGCGGCCGGTACCGCATCGGTTCCTACGCTTAGCCAAGTAGAAGTATCTGGAAGCTTTCCTTTGCCAGCTAGCGGACCATTCAACAATACCGTAAAGGCGGTTGTGCTGGATGCCAACGGTGAAACGATTTCAGGAACCCGCCCTGGTATTGCATTGATCGTTAAAGGGGGGAGCGGTGTAGACGTTGTCTATGTCAATGCGGGAACTTCAGTTGATGCCACTCAGATCGGTGGTGGGCAAGACAAGATCTATCTCTCTGGAAACCTTGCGGACTACACCGGCAGTATTGCGGGCAGTGTTGTGACGCTGACCCGTGTCGTCAATAGCAACACTGAAACTGTCAAGGTTTTGGCAGGTTCCAATACCGCCTTCGACAGTGTTATCTTCGCGGATGGCACCGAGAAAACGATTGATCTCTTCAACCATTTCGGTCCGAACAATACCGCGCTGCCCGCACCGAGCGGCGAAGTAACCCCCCAATACAACCCCGTAGTCACCATCACCGCCAACGTGGCGTCGATGAACATTTCTCACGGTGCGCTTCTCACCTTCACACTCAGCAAAGCCGCAACCGATTTCACGGTAGCAGACATCACGGTGACCGGTGGCACATTGAGCAACTTCTCTGGAAGCGGCACCACGTATACGGCTACGCTGACACCGGACTTGTCGAGCACCACCGCTGCCACGGTGAGTGTTGGTGGTGGGCTGTTTACCGATTCAGCGGGCAAGCCAAATAACGCGAGTGCTATTTTCAATCTGCCGGTGGATACCGTCATTGCCACACCCACGATTGCCTTGGCGCATGACACGGGTGCTGGCCCGACAGACCGTATTACCAACGATGCTTCTTTGTCACTGAGCACGCCCGCAGGTGACGTGACGCGCACCTTTACCGTCGATGGTGGCACGCCAACATCAAGCTATGTTGCACCCACAACCGATGGCTCGCACACGGTCCTGATCACGGATACCGATGCATTTGGCAACGTGGCGCAAGGCTCTCTGAGTTTCATTCTTGAGGCAACGCCGCCCGCCGTGCTGGCACAGGCGGCGCACAGTGCCAGCCATACCATTGAGTTGACATATTCGGTGAATCTGGATGAAGCGAAAGTACCTGATGCAACAGCCTTCTCGGTAACCACAGGCGGCGCACCGAACACGGTGTCGTCAGTCTCGATAACAGGTTCTGTTATCACTCTGACGCTCGCCAACGACTTCACAGCTGGCGTCGTCAGCGTCACCTACACGCAGCCCACGGGCAATGGCAGCGTTGCACTACAGGACCTTTCTGGCAACCACGCCAGCAGTTTCACCAGCGGTATGGTGGCGGACGGCTATGTGCGTGGAGCCACGGTTTATGTGGATACAAACCACAGCGGTGTCGTTGATGCTGGGGACTTTCTTGTTGGCCAGACTGATGCGAATGGAAATTTCTTTTTGCCAACGGGAGCGCCTTCTGGGTCCATCATTGCTACTGGCGGTGTCAACACGGATACCGGCGTTGCGAACACCCTGCAGTTGAAGGCGCCAGAAGGCTCAACCACCATCAATCCGCTGACAACGTTGGTGCAGGCCGTTATTGATGCCTCGCCAACTCCGATAACGTCAGCTGCAGCATCGCAGACCGTTGCGACCAATCTGGGTATCACCTTGACGGGCGGGCAAACCTTAACGTCCTACGACCCGATTGCTGCTGGCGACCTTACTGCACAAAAAGCCGCTGCACAGGTGGCCACCATTGTCTCCATGGCCTCAAATGGGGATGCTACCGCCGGCGCGACCGTGATGAGCAACATCGCAAACGCGATTCAAAACACCGCACCCAGCACTGTGGTGGACTTGGCTGACGCCACCGTGCTGACCGGTGCGTTAGCAGGAGTTACCACCTCGGTAGCGCTTCAAAGCTCCATTACCAATGCGTCAACCGCTATTCAATCGGCCAGCAATCTCGGTGCAGTTTCTGCAGTGCAAAGCCAGTATCTGGATACGGTTGCGCCCAATGCGCCAACACTGACCATTGCGGCGAACAGCAATGCAGCAACTGCGACCCTTGCGGTGGCCATTGATGTGACGGATAGCGCAGGCCATGCCGACGTTGCGGGCGACACCATCGTCGTGCGCGATGGCGCAGTGCAAATTGCTTCGGTTGTCGTACAGACCTCGGACCTGGCTAGTGGTCATATCAATGTGAGTCTGTCGGGCCTCACCGATGGTGTACACAACCTCACGGCGGTGGCCACGGACAAGGCAGGTAACGCAAGTGCCCCGTCCAGCTCGGTTGCCGTAAACGTAGATACCGTGGCGCCTACTGCGCCGGTTGTCAATGTCATCGCGGGTGACGATATTGTGGGTATCAGTGAACAAGGCACCGTTATTAGCGGCATTGCTGAAGCCAATAGCACCTTGACACTGACCCTCGGAACGGGCAATACGCACTCCGTTGCGGTGCAAGCCAATGGAAGCTGGAGCTACACACTCGTGGCAGCAGATATCACTGCGCTCGGCCAAGGCAGTGATGTGGTCTCGGCCACCACGGCGGATGGTGCGGGCAACGTCAGCCTTGCGGGTTCGCGTGCTGTAGTGGTGGACACGATTGCACCGACCGCCACCACAAGCGTAGTGAGCGCGAATAGCAGCCTGGTCAGTGGTAGCTCAACCAACGACAACACACCGACGATACAAGGGCAATTGCAAAGCCCTCCCGGAAACAGTGAGTTTGTTCAAGTTTTTGTGGACGGGATAGCGGCAGGGGTTGCCACGATTTTCCAAGGTGGAAGTTCGTGGAGCTTTACCACCAGCAGTCTTTCCAACAGCACGCATACATTTGCGGCTGTTGTTCAAGATTCCGCAGGTAACCAGGGCACGCGCAGCGCTGATTTCACACTGGCTGTCAATGCAACCGTTCCGACGGCCACGGTGAGCTTTGTTGGCTCCAGTGGTATTGCCAACAACGGATTGCCTGCGGTCTCAGGTTCTATCGTCGGGTCGCTGGCTGCAGGCGATAACGTGGTGGTGTATGAGGGTGCTAACCGGTTGGGTTCTGCCACTGTCAGCAGCAACACATGGACCTTCACACCCTCAAACGCACTGTCAGAAGGCACGCACATATTTACCGCGGTAGTGGAAGGTTCGGGCGGAAACCAGGGCTCCGTAAGTGCGAGCTTTTCAATGTTGGTTGACACCGTGGCGCCAACGCTGCCCACGATCAACGCCGTGGCCGGTGACAACGTGGTTAATGCGAAGGAAACCACTGCCCTAGTGAGCGGTACGGCAGAAAGTAACTCTTCCGTCAGCATCGACATCGACGGCAATGTGTCGTCTGAAACAGTTGCCGCCAATGGCACGTGGAGCCACGTCCTGACTCAGTCGGACTTGACAGCCATGGGCCAAGGCTCGGCCACCATCAGCGTGACCGCCTCCGATGCAGCAGGCAACGTCAGTGCCGTCGCCTCGCGCAATATATCTGTGGACACGGGGGTGCCCAATGCGCCGGTCATAGCGACCGTGGCGGGTGATAACAAAATCAACATCGCCGAAATGGGTGCTGGTGTGATCGTCAGCGGAACGGCCGAAGGCTCGGCCCGCGTCGACTTGACATTAGGCGCCGGAAATGTCCGCAGCGTAGTGGCCGATAGCTTGGGCAACTGGTCTTACACCATGACCAGCGCGGATGTTTTGTCGGTGGGGCAGGGAAACCGCTCGTTTACGGCCACGGCCACGGATGCCGCGGGCAACACCAGTCCGGTCGGCACGCAGTCGGTTCTGATTGACACCGCGGCGCCCCTTTTGTCGCCAGTCACCATTGCGCCCAGCAGCGACACCGGTGTGCTGGGAGATGGACGCGGTAGCGCGACATCGCTTGCCGTGCAGTTCACAGGCGAAAAGGATGCGACCGTTCAGTTGAGTGTGAATGGTGGTGCCTATCAGGCGGCCCAAAATGCGACCGGTGCCTTGCAGTCATTGGCTTCTACCACCCCGTTGGGGCCTGACGGTGTTTACGCCGTCAGCGTGAAAGAGACAGATATCGCTGGAAACACCAGCGTCCGCAATGCGACCTACACGCTGGATACGTCTGCACCTACGCAGGTATCTGCCTCAGTCAATGGCACAGCCTTGGCTATCACCTTTACCGAAGCCCTGGATGCCAGCAAACTGGCAGCGCCCGGCGCCTTTGCGGTAACGGTGGGCGGTGTGACCCGTGCTGTGAATGCGGTGGCCGTCAATGGCAGCACGGTTAACCTGACCTTGGCCAGCGCGGTGTACAACACGGATTCATCCATCAGCGTCACCTATACCGACCCAAGCGCCAACAACGATCTGCTGGCCGTGCAGGATTTAGTTGGCAACGATGCGGCGACCTTTACTGTTGCCAATGTCACCAACAACTCGACGGTAAATCCTCCCCCGATTTTGCAAACAGCAACGGTCGCAGGGAATCAGCTGACACTGACTTATGACAAGGCGCTGGATGCTGCGCATCAGCTTGACTTGGTCAATATTAATGTCAGCGTGAACGGCGCTGGTCGCGGCGTGAGCTTGGCGGCGGTGAACGGCAATACGCTCATCTTGACGCTGGGTGCCGATGTAATGACGGGCGATTCGGTTGCCGTGTCTTACCGTGATGCCACTGCTGGCAATGACCTGTTTGGCATCCAGGACGGTGCCGGAAATGACGCCGCCAGTTTCGCGGGCTTTGCGGTTACCAATAATTCAACCGGCATGACAGGGCAGGCCAACATAGTCGGGGCCAGCTTTACCGAAACGGGTAGCCCGAGCACGGTGACTGTCATCTTCAACCACCCGATGCTGTTGGGTGGGCAAGCGCTTCCTTTCGAGTTGCTCAAGCTCAACGCAGACGGTAAAACGACCACCTCAATCGGAGTCATCTCCTATACGCCTGCACTGAGTAATGACCCGCTGACAGGCGCCAGCCAGACCATTACTTTCACAACGGATACCACATTGGGTGCTGGCGATGCGGTGTTGGTGCGCTACCTCGATAGCAATACCTCGTGGATGTCCGATGCCGCCGGTATGTGGACCAGCAACAACTCCGTCGTGATTGGCGGCAGCGGTGCCAACACCGTCCT
>CAIQEX010000037.1 GCA_903870955.1 uncultured beta proteobacterium | reverse complement strand
GCCGCCCCGGCAGGGCGCGCTCAGCTGCGACGCAATAGAGCCCAGCCGCCCGGTGCATGGATTTTGGATTGCTTAAAAGCTTCCATGGGAACAATAAAATTTCACAAAAGTTGCGTTTCATCCGTTTCGGTGGCCCAAAATTACCCGATTCAGCGCAATAAGCAATTATCTGGCGCAGCGGCCTGTTTACACTGGGTGTTGTCTCCTTTATCCCTTTTGAGAACCCCATGCTCCAGAATCCCACCACCAAGTACCGCGCCTTCCCGCCCGTCGATTTGCCCGACCGCCAATGGCCAGGCCGCACCATTACCGCGCCGCCTGTCTGGATGAGCACCGACCTGCGCGACGGCAACCAGTCGCTGTTTGAGCCCATGAATGGGGAGCGCAAGATGCGCATGTTCAGAACCCTGTGCCAAGTGGGCTTCAAGCAGATTGAGGTGGCCTTTCCCAGCGCCTCGCAAACCGAGTTTGACTTTGTGCGCAGCCTGATTGAAGGCGGCAACATCCCGGCAGACGTCACTATTGAAGTATTGACCCAATCGCGCGAGCACCTGATTCGCCGCACCATGGAGTCGCTCAAAGGTGCGCGTCGCGCCATCGTTCACGTCTACAACGCCACCGCCCCGGTGTTCCGTGAAGTGGTCTTTGGCATGCAAAAGGCCGAGATTGTGGAGTTGGCTTTGCAGGCGGTCCGCCTGATCAAGCAACTCGCGGCCGAGCAGCCCGAAACCGAGTTCACTCTGGAATACAGCCCTGAGGTCTTTAGTAGCACCGAACCCGAATTTGCTCTCGAGATTTGCAATGCCGTCACCGCCGAATGGGGCGCCACGCCAACCAACAAGGTGATCCTGAATTTGCCAGCCACGGTAGAGGGCTCCATGCCCAATGTCTACGCAGACCAAATCGAGTGGATGCTCCGCAACCTCGATCGCCGTGACAGCATCATCCTCAGTCTGCATCCGCACAACGACCGCGGTACGGCGGTGGCTGCCGCCGAGCTCGGGCTGTTGGCTGGTGCGGACCGGGTGGAAGGTTGTTTGTTTGGCAACGGTGAGCGCACGGGCAATGTAGACATCGTCACCTTGGCACTCAACCTGTACACCCAGGGCGTGGCTCCAGGCCTGGACTTTTCTGACATCAACGCGGTGGCTCGTACGGTGGAATATTGCAATCAGTTGCCCATCCACCCACGCCATCCCTATGTGGGAGATTTGGTATTTACGGCCTTCAGCGGCTCGCACCAGGACGCGATCAAGAAGGGCTTGGCGGCGCAAAAACCCGACACGATTTGGGATGTCCCCTACATGCCGATCGATCCGGCCGACCTGGGCCGAAGCTACGACTCGGTGATTCGGGTCAACAGCCAGAGCGGCAAAGGTGGGGTGGCCTATCTGATGGAAGTGGAATACGGCGTGGTCATGCCACGGCGTCTGCAAGTTGAATTTTCTGGCGAGGTGCAGGCCTACACGGATGCCCATGGCGGTGAGATGACTGCCCTGGATATCTGGAAACTGTTTGATGCGACCTACCTGCACGCTGAAGACGCGGCGATGCGCTATGTGGATCACCATTTGTTCGAAGCCACTGCCCCAGGCAAAAAGCATGTGCAGGGCATTGACTTGCAGCTGGAAGTCGCTGGCCAGGCGGTGCATCTCAAGGGGCTGGGAAATGGCCCGATCGACGCGGCCGTGCATGCTCTTCAAAGTGCGGGGGTGCGGGTGCAGGTGCGCAGTTTTGAAGAGCGCTCCACCAAGGCCAGCCAGCAGGCGGGTGATGCGCAGGCCTGCGCTTTTCTGGAACTTGCCGTTGAGGGCGATAGCACAGAACGCTTCGGCGTGGGCCTGGACAGCAATATCGTGACCGCCTCGCTGCAGGCCTTGGTGAGTGGCGTCAATCGTCTGGGTTTGCAACTCGCGGAGCAGACCACTGAACTGGAAGACGCTGCCGCGTGATTTCGCACATCAACATCGGCATTACCGATTTCGAGCGGGCCTTTGCTTTTTACAGCGCGGTGCTGCCGGAATTGGGGCTGGTGTTGAAGTTCAGCGAAGCGGAACATGCATGGGCCGGGTGGATGTCACCCCAGGCGTCGCGCCCTTTGCTGCTGATCGCCAAACCGTTTGACGGTCAACCGCATCAGGCCGGCAACGGACAGATGCTGGCGCTACAGGCAGCTAGTCGGGAGGTGGTGGATCGGGCTTTCGCTGCAGCCCTGGCGGCTGGAGGCAGCAGCGAAGGTGGGCCGGGGCTGCGCCCGCACTACCACCCTAACTATTACGGCGCCTACTTCCGTGATCTGGATGGCAATAAACTGTGCGTCGTCTGCCACAAGGCGGAGGTCAAGCCTTCTTCAGAAAGCAAGCCTTCAGCATAAAGCTGCCACCATCCATCTTGCAGTCGACCTCGTGGTCGCCGCCCACCAGGCGAATGCTTTTCACCTTGGTGCCCATCTTTAGCACGGTCGAGCTGCCTTTGACCTTCAGGTCCTTGATCAGCACCACGGCATCACCGTCCTGCAACACCTGACCATTGGAATCCTTGACCACCGCGTCCGCATCGTCCTCCGTTGCGATGGCCTCGGCTTGCGGCCACTCAAATCCACAGTCGCCACAGACAAAGTTGGCGCCATCTGGGTAGGTATTTTCCAAGGTGCATTGGGGGCAGGCAGGGGTGGTGCTCATGGTTTTCTTTCTGGAAATCAATCGGAATGGGGCGCGATGCCCGGCCATTGGCCACCGCTGCAGCGTTCGATACCTGCCAGGTCCAGGCGCGACTGGACCTGGAGGAATCCTGCATTCTGCAAAAGCTTACGCACCGTGGCGGCCTGGTCATAGCCATGCTCCAGCAATAGCCAGCCACCCGGCAACAGGTGTGCTGGGGCCTGACCGATGATCACGCGGATGTCGTCCAAGCCGTCGTCGCCGCTGGCCAGTGCCTGCAAAGGCTCGTGTGTGAGTGCGGCCATGTGCGCGTCCTGAGCGGCGATATAAGGCGGATTGGAGACGATCAGTGCGTAGCTCTCACCCACACCCGCGAGCCAACTGCCTTGCTGAAAGTCGATATCCAGTTCCAGTCGCGTGGCATTGTTGCGGGCCACTGCCAGAGCGTCGGCGCTAAAGTCCACAGCGCCTACCTGCCACTGCGGTTGGCTGTGTTTGAGCGCCAACGCGATGGCGCCGCTGCCGGTACCCAGATCCACTACTCGGACCTGCGACACCTCTTGCATAACTTGCAATGCCCAATCTACCAAAGTCTCCGTATCGGCACGCGGGTCCAGCACGCGGGCGTCCACTTGCAGCGTTAAACCGTAAAACTCCTTGAATCCGGTGATATAGGACAGAGGCTCTCCTGTGGCGCGGCGGGCCGCCATCGCATGCAGTTGCGTGTGCGCGTCAGGTGCAATCGCATCGTCACCATGGGCCAACAGCCAGGCTCGCTCGCGCTGGCTGCGACCCAGTGCATGGAGTACCAGAAGTTGCGCGTCCAGGCGCTCCAGCCCCAGCGACAGCGCGTACTGAATGGCCTGGGCGACGGTCATAGCCAGAAGTTACGCATTCATTTCCAGCGCGGCCATCTGCTGCGCCGCTTCATAGGCTTGTAGCGCTTCGATGACGTCGCCGAGGTCGCCTTCCATGATGCCCAGCAGTTTGTACAACGTCAGGTTGATACGGTGGTCGCTCAGACGACCTTGGGGGAAGTTGTAGGTTCGGATGCGATCGCTGCGATCACCACTACCCACCAGGCTCTTGCGCTCGGCGGCATCCTTGGCTGCACGTTCGGAGCGGTCTTTTTCGTGAATACGGGCCGTCAGCACCTTGAGAGCCTGGGCCTTGTTGCTGTGTTGGCTGCGCCCGTCCTGGCACTCGGCCACGATACCGGTGGGGAGGTGGGTGATACGCACCGCGGAGTCTGTTTTGTTGATGTGCTGACCACCTGCGCCGCTGGCCCGGTAGGTGTCAATGCGCAGGTCTGATGGGTTGATCTTGATGGCCTCAGCCTCGTCTTGCTCGGCCAGCACGGCGACGGTGCAGGCGCTGGTATGGATGCGTCCCTGTGTCTCGGTGGCGGGGACGCGCTGCACGCGGTGACCACCGCTTTCGAACTTCAGCATGCCGTAGGCGCCACAGGCCCCGGCACTGGTCAGGGTGCTGCCCTCAATACGCAGCACCACCTCCTTGTAGCCGCCCAATTCGCTCTCCGAGGCACTCATGATCTCGGTTTTGAAACCTGCGGCATCGCAAAAGCGGGTGTACATGCGCGCCAGATCGGCGGCAAACAGGGCCGACTCGTCGCCACCGGTGCCGGCGCGGATTTCCACAAAGGCAGGACGCTGGTCGTCCGGGTCTTTGGGCAGTAGCATGCGCTGCAACTCGAGTTCCAGCTGTGCCAGTTCGGCGGTGGCGCTGTCGATTTCGTCTTGCGCCATGGCCGACATTTCTTCATCGTCGGACGAACTGCTCAGCATTTCTTGACCGGCCGCCAGATCGGCCTCGCGCTGCTGGTAGCGTGCCCAGCGACTCGCCACCGCACCCACCTCGGTGTGCTCGCGCGACAGGGCCAAAAACTGCTTCATGTCCTGCATGATGTCTTCGCGCGAAAGCAAAAACTCCAACTCTCCAAGACGGTCGGCATAGCGGGAAAGTTGTTGGCGCAAAAAGGGTTTCATGGGACTACGGATGCAAAGGGATCAGGAAATCTGCCCGCTGAAATACGGGGCAGAGGCGGCGGCAGGACTAGGTCGCTAGAAACGCAGCGAAGGGCCGCCCCGAGCAAGTTTGGTCCCCTTGGGGGGCAGAGAGCCACACGCAGTGGGCGAACGTGGGGGCAGCATTACTTTTCGTTGCGCAGGAAAAAATGCTGAATCGCATGGGTCGCACGTTCACGTGCCTGGACGTCACTGTTGCGCAATTCGGCCATTGCGCCGTGTAGCATCTTTTGTGTCAGGCCGCGTGCCAGGGCTTCCAGGGCCGCATCGACATCGCCGTCGCGCGCCAGCAACTTGCGCGCACGCGCCACTTCGGCCGCGCGCCATTGGTCTGCCTGGGCATTGAGTTGCTGGATCAGCGGCACCGTATTGCGCTGCTCGATCCAATGCATAAAGCTTTGCACGCCGGCATCCACGATCGCCTCGGCTTGTGCGACTGCGGCCTGGCGGCTGGCCTGCGCGGTTTGCACCACATTGGCCAAGTCGTCCACGGTGTAGAGATAGACATCGCCCAGCGCCTTGACTTCGGGTTCGATGTCGCGGGGCACGGCCAGATCGACCATGAACATGGGACGGCGGCGGCGCTTTTTCAGTGCCCGCTCCACGGCGCCCAGGCCGATGATGGGCAAAGTGCTGGCGGTGCAACTGATGACGGCGTCAAATTCGTGTAGCCGTTCCGGCAGGTCCGACAGTCGCATCACTTCAGCGCCAAAGCGCACGGCGAGTTTTTCACCGCGTTCAAACGTGCGGTTGGCAATGGCGATCGATTTTGGGTTTTTGGCGGCAAAGTGGGTGGCGCACAGCTCGATCATCTCGCCCGCACCGACAAACAGCACTTTGACCTGGGCCAGGTCTTCAAACAACTGGCTTGAAAGGCGTACCGCCGCCGCGGCCATGCTGATGGAATGCGCGCCGATTTCGGTCGAAGTGCGCACCTCTTTGGCGACCGCAAAAGAGCGCTGAAACATCTGCGACAAGGTGCTACCCAAGGCGCCGGCAGCTTCTGCTGCACGCACGGCATCTTTGATTTGTCCCAATATCTGCGGCTCGCCCAACACCATGGAGTCCAGTCCGCTGGCCACACGAAAGGCGTGGCGTGCAGCTTCATCGCCTTCGAGGTGGTAGGTGTGGGAACGCAACTCGTGGGCCGAGACGCCGCCACTTTGTGCCAGCCAGGCCAAGGTCTTTTCCAGTGCAGACTCGTCGCCTGCACAGTAAATTTCGGTCCGGTTACAAGTGGAGACGATGGCGGCTTCCGGGTTGCGGTCCAGCGCCTGCCGCAAGGCCTGCAAATGGGGCTCCACTTTGTCCATGGCGAACGCAAACCGTCCGCGCATGTCAAGCGGCGCGGTGGTGTGGTTGATTCCTAATGCCCAGACTGCCATACGTTTAACGTGGATTATAAAATCCCGTTCAATCTTCTTTCAAACTGCCGGCCTTTTAGCGGGCAAAAGCTCCACCCATGAATCTTATTGGCCAGTTAGACCACCTGCTAAATTTCATTGCCCCTGCGGTTGTCGTCGGCCTTTTGGTCGCTGCGAGTGCCCCGATGGCCATGAAAAGAGCACGACCCAATCATAGCTGGCTCACCCAGAGCGCTATAAATAGCGTAGCTTGCGGGCTCGTTCTGGTGGGCGGACTGGTGATTTTTGGCCACGACGGCAAGATGGCGACCTACGCCGTCATGGTGCTGGCCTGTGCCAGTTGTCAGTGGGTAGCGGCAAAGGCCTGGCGCGGTTGAGCACCCCGTAAAGTACTAGTTCAAGAATCTGCGCTGCTGGGCGCAGCCGTTCGAGATGTGTCCTGCGCCACAAATTCCAGAATATCCCCGGGCTGACAATTCAACACGGCACAGATACGCTCCAGCGTGTCAAAGCGAACTCCCTTGACCTTGCCGGACTTCAAAAGTGAAATGTTTTGCTCGGTAATGCCCACCAGCGGTGCCAGGTCGCGCGAACGCATCTTGCGCTTGGCCAGCATCACGTCCAGGTTTACAACAATGGGCATCAGACAAAGCTCCGGTTTTCTTCTGCCACTTCCATGGTCCAGGTGAAGACATAGGCGAACATCAGAAGTGCAAGGCAAAACATGATGGTCAGCAGGTCCTCCGGCCTAAAAAGCCACTTCCAAACTTGCTCGTCAGCAGCTAGGTGGAATGTGAGCAGGTAACTTTGTAGCGGACGCATCAATATGGATATCCCCTGACAAGCGCTGGCATACCAAGCGCAAAGCGATAAGTGGTGTGCGGCCAGATTGAAGGACGTGAACGGTTGACTCACCTGGTGCAAAAACTTCCAGCATTGCACTACCGCCATGAGCAGCACGGTCCAGGTAACCAAGTCGAGAGCCAACGGCGCATATTGCTGCCACACGGCCGCAGTATGAAGATCGCGCTCAATGTACCTTCCATAGCCTTGGAGCAGTCGTTCCGTGTCGAGTCTCCGGCTCAAAATGAGCCATAACACCCATGCTGCATATCCCGCGCTGAGCAATCTCATCAGAAATCCCAGCCTCTGGAGCTTACCTAGGGCAGGGTGATGGTGGGCCTTGCTACTGCCCAGTGGAAGTTCTTCTGCTGCTTGCATGGCAAACCTTAATAAGTTGCAATGTGTTAATTATGTACTGTTTTATAATAATTAAATAATTTCAAAGAATATTTTTTAATTAGGAGGCCGGACTGAACAAGTCCACTCTATCTGTAATCACTCCATCGGTTCCTAGTGCGATCAGCCGATCTGCTTCTGCGGTGTCGTTGACGGTGTAGCTCAAGGTTCTAAAGCCGCCCGCCTTGGCCTCGGCCACGGTCTCTTCGTTCCAAAGTTCGTGGTTACAAACAATCGCCTGGCACTTTAGCGCGATGGCTTTTTTCAGCCAGTCCGACCAGGGTTGATCTTCCAGCGCATCGATCAGCAAACCGCGCGGCAGTTCGGGCTGCGCGGTCAAAGCGCCTTCCAATGCTGGAATATCAAAAGAGGTCAGCAGCGGTGGTACGGCCACACCTTGCCAAAGCCGGGCGGCGTGCTGTGCTACCACCGCGCCGGTAAAAAGTTCGGTGCCCGGTGTGGGTTTGATTTCGATGTTCAGGAAGTAGCCGTTGTGAATGCAGAACCGTGCAATCGCCTCGAAAGTGGGCAGTTGCTCACCTGTAAAGCCGCGTGAATGCCAGCTTCCCGCATCAAGCTGAGATAGTGCGCTCCAGGGGTGGTCGCCACCGATATCACTGACCCCTTGATAACCTGCGCCGAGCTTTTCTGCCGCGTTGGTGGTGCGGGACAACTCGGCGTCGTGCATCAGGAAGGGCACGCCATCGGCGCTGAGCTTCACGTCGCACTCAAACATGCGGTAACCGTGGCTCGCGCCGAGCCGAAATGCTGCCAGGGTGTTTTCGGGTGCCAATTTGCCAGCGCCACGGTGGGCGACCCAGCGCGGATAAGGCCAGTCGGGAAGGGGGTTGGACTTCATTTGGGCTCCGTTGGGAGGGGAAAGTAAATATTCTGGGCCATGCACTGCGGCCCTCATTGTGCGATAGAGCAGTGCACGCGCTGACTGCACCGGCGGCATGGCCTTTGCGCGACATTTCGGGTCGCTTTGCTGCACTGCGGTACCATCGCAGGTCTGCTAAATCAGCCTGGGGACCGCGACTGCAGCCCCCTCGGTTGTCACCTAAAAACGATGAACGCACCCACCTTATTCACGCATTTGAAGAGCGCCGACCCGGTCGCTTACCCCGCCGGTGCGCATCCGCATGAGCGCATTCGCGAGATTCCGTACAACTACACCTCGTTTTCCGATCGCGAAATCGTCATCCGGCTGCTCGGCGCTCCAGCTTGGCAAACATTAAATCTGCTTCGCGAAGAACGCCGCACCGGGCGCTCAGCCCGGATGTTGTACGAGGTGTTGGGTGATATCTGGGTGGTGCAGCGCAACCCCTATTTGCAGGATGACCTGCTGGACAACCCCAAGCGCCGCAACCTGTTGGTGGAGGCTTTGCACCACCGTTTGCGCGAAGTTGGCAAGCGCCGTACGCCCGATGGAGACCCTGAACGGGATGCCATGGTGGTTCAGTTACTGACTGCAGCGCGCTCGGCCGTTGAGCATTTTGATGCGTCATTTGACGAAGTGGCCAACTTGCGCCGCAAGGCCCAGCGGCAGCTCAACAAAGTCACCGCCAAGGACAACATCAAATTTGATGGCCTGTCGCGGGTTAGCCATGTCACGGATGCCACCGACTGGCGCGTTGAATACCCGTTTGTGGTGCTGACACCGGATTCCGAAGAAGAGATGGCCGGTCTGGTTAAGGGTTGTATCGAGCTGGGGCTGACCATCATCCCGCGGGGCGGCGGCACCGGTTACACCGGCGGCGCAGTGCCATTGACATGGAAGAGCGCGGTGATCAACACCGAAAAGCTCGAAGCCATGACCGAGGTGCAGATGAAGCGTCTACCCGGTCTGGACCGGGATGTGGCCACCGTCTGGAGCGAAGCCGGTGTCGTGACGCAGCGCGTGGCCGATGCGGCCGAGCGCGCCGGTTATGTCTTTGCGGTGGACCCAACCTCGGCGGAAGCCAGCTGTATTGGTGGCAATATTGCCATGAATGCCGGTGGCAAAAAGGCCGTGTTGTGGGGCACCGCCCTGGACAATCTGGCCAGCTGGCGCATGGTGACGCCGCAGGCCGAGTGGCTGGAAGTAACGCGGCTGGGGCATAACCTGGGCAAGATCCACGACGTCGAGCTGGCGCGCTTTGAGCTGAAATATTTCGCAGCCGACGGCAAGTCGCTGCTGCGCACGGAGCAGTTGGACATTCCCGGCCACACCTTCCGCAAGCAGGGCCTGGGCAAGGATGTGACCGACAAGTTCCTGAGCGGCCTGCCTGGCATCCAGAAAGAGGGTTGCGACGGTTTG
>CAIQEX010000036.1 GCA_903870955.1 uncultured beta proteobacterium | reverse complement strand
TCAAAACCTACTGGTCCAGCATCCACAACCGCGTCATGTACAGCACCTTTGACTGGGGTGTGAAAGACGCCGACGGCTACTTCTTCATCCTGGGTCGCACCGACGACGTAATCAATGTGGCGGGTCACCGCCTGGGCACCCGCGAAATTGAAGAAAGTATCAGCAGCCATGCCAATGTGGCTGAAGTCGCCGTGGTGGGCGTGGCCGATCAACTCAAAGGCCAGGTTGCGGTCGCCTTCGTGGTCCTGAAAGATCCCAGCGTGGCGTCTACCGAGGCCGATGCCAAGAAAACAGAAGCCGCCATCATGAAGGTGGTGGATGACCAGTTGGGTGCAGTCGCGCGCCCGGCTCGCGTGCGTTTTGTGCAGACATTGCCCAAGACGCGCAGCGGCAAACTTTTGCGCCGTGCCATCCAGGCGGTGTGCGAAGGACGCGACCCCGGAGACTTGACCACCATGGAAGATCCGGCTGCTTTGCAGCTGATCAAGGACTCGGTGGTCAGCTAGCTGTCAGTCGTGCGTCTAAAGGGTGCTTTTTGCTGTCGAAACTCCCAATTCGATGGCACAATGCAACCCGCAACGAAGGTCCTTCCAATGCCACAGTCGCATCCGCCAATCGGTTCAGCCGTGTCGCGGGAGGTTAATCAACTAGCTTTAACCAGCTAATGTTCCCTGAAGGGGAACGGAGGTCAGCGCAATATGAGTGATTCAGTGTCGTCTGTTTACCAGGCGTACAACGGCAATACCCACCTTTTTGGTGGCAATGCACCCTACGTCGAAGAGATGTATGAAAACTACCTGGCTAACCCCGGTAGCGTCCCCGATTCCTGGCGCGAATATTTCGACGCTCTGAGTCATGTGCCTGCGGTCGATGGCACCAATGCCAAAGACG
The DNA here is from genome assembly GCA_903870955.1 of uncultured beta proteobacterium. Taxonomy (GTDB): domain Bacteria; phylum Pseudomonadota; class Gammaproteobacteria; order Burkholderiales; family Burkholderiaceae_C; genus Allorhodoferax. Next base: position 1,972 of record CAIQEX010000036.1, on the reverse strand, counting down.
TGCCCCATCTGCCGGTGATCAATGCCTTTGCCGAGCGCGCCAAATCTGGCGGCACCAAAGTGGTCTTGGCCAGTGCCGACGCCGAAATGGGCCGCAAGCGCACCGCAGCACAGCAGCTGATTGCAGCCTACCGCAATGTCGGTCAGCGCTGGGCTGACCTGGATCCGCTAAAGCGCACCGAACGTCCGGTCATTGTTGACCTGGATCCTGCTTACTACGGCTTCACCGATGCCGACCAGGAAACGGTTTTCAATACCAGCAACACGTTCTTCGGCAAGGAAAGCATGTCGCTGCGCGAGTTGCTCAATGCACTGCGCGAAACCTACTGCGGCACCTTGGGCGCCGAGTACATGTACACCACCGACCAGACTGAAAAACGCTGGTGGCAGCAAAAGCTGGAAGCGATTCGCAGCAAACCCAATTTCACTTCTGAAAAGAAAAAAGCCATTCTGGAGCGACTCACCGCAGCAGAAGGACTGGAACGTTTCCTGCACACGAAATTTGTCGGTCAGAAGCGCTTCTCGCTCGAAGGGGGTGAGAGCTTTATCGCCGCCATGGACGAACTGATCCAGCAGGCCGGTGCCAAGGGCGTGCAGGAAGTGGTGATCGGTATGGCCCACCGTGGCCGTCTGAACGTGCTGGTGAACACCATGGGCAAGATGCCCAAGGACTTGTTTGCCGAGTTTGACCACACGGCTCCCGAAGATCTGCCCGCAGGTGACGTCAAATACCACCAGGGTTTCAGCTCTGACCTGTCAACTCCTGGCGGCCCGGTTCACCTGTCGCTGGCGTTCAATCCGTCGCACCTGGAAATCGTCAACCCGGTGGTTGAAGGTTCGGTGCGTGCCCGTATGGATCGCCGTGGCGACGTCAAGGGTGCCCAGGTGTTGCCCGTGCTGGTGCATGGTGACTCCGCCTTTGGCGGTCAGGGTGTCAATCAGGAAACCCTGGCGCTGGCCCAAACCCGTGGTTACACCACAGGCGGCACGGTGCACATCATCATCAACAACCAGATCGGCTTTACTACCTCGGATCCGCGCGACATGCGCTCGTCGGTGTATTGCACCGACATCGTCAAGATGGTGGAAGCTCCGGTTTTGCACGTCAACGCCGATGATCCGGAAACCGTGGTGCTGGCGACGCAGTTGGCCCTGGAATACCGCATGACCTTCCAGAAGGATGTGGTGCTTGACATTATTTGCTATCGCAAACTCGGCCATAACGAGCAGGACACGCCCGCTCTGACCCAGCCGCTGATGTACAAGAAAATTGCCCAGCACCCCGGCACGCGCAAGTTGTACGCCGACCGCCTCTCCTCACAAGGACTGGGCGAGACATTGGGTGACGATATGGCCAAGGCCTATCGCGCGGCCATGGACGCTGGCAAGCACACGGCAGATCCGGTGCTGACCAACTTCAAGAGCAAATTTGCTGTGGATTGGGCACCTTTCCTGGGCAAGAAATGGACCGATGCGGGTGACACCGCCGTGCCCATGGCCGAGTGGAAACGTCTGGCCGAACGCATCACCACCATTCCCGCCAGCGTGACACCGCACAACCTGGTGAAGAAGGTGTTTGACGACCGCGCGGCCATGGGTCGTGGCGACATTCCCGTGGATTGGGGCATGGGCGAGCACATGGCCTTTGCCTCCTTGGTAGCCAGCGGTTATCCGGTGCGCTTGTCGGGTGAAGACTGCGGTCGCGGAACCTTTACCCACCGCCATGCCGTGATTCACGATCAGAACCGCGAAAAATGGGACACCGGCACCTACGTGCCCCTGTCGCACGCGGCCGACGGTCAAGCTCCGTTTGTGGTGATCGACTCGATCCTATCCGAAGAAGCCGTGCTGGCTTTCGAATACGGCTACGCCTCGAACGACCCCAACACGCTGGTGATCTGGGAAGCCCAGTTTGGCGACTTTGCCAATGGCGCCCAAGTGGTGATCGACCAGTTCATCGCCTCTGGTGAAGT
>CAIQEX010000035.1 GCA_903870955.1 uncultured beta proteobacterium | reverse complement strand
TCTTTTGGTGCTGCTCCGCAATGCCAATGCCGCTATCGCGCACCTCGAGTCGCAGGAAGCCGCGTTGTTTGCTGGGCCTGCAGGTCAGTAGCACCGTGCCACACGGCGTGTGCTGCACCGCATTGCCCAGCAAGTTGAGCAAGACCCGCTGCAACAGGATGGGATCGCTATACACCCAGTCCTGGCTTGGCCGGATACGCAGTCGCAAACCCTTTTGGGCAGCCGTTTCAGAAAAGCTGGTGCGCAATTTGTCGAATACGGTGTTGAGCTCAAAGTTGCGCAAGCTAGCCTGGGTCAGTTGCGAGTCCAGACGCGAGTAGTCGAAAAACGCGTTCAGCATGTCTTGCAGCGCGACCACCGACACCTCCACGCCACTCACCAGTTCGCGCGTCTGCGCGTCGCCGGGGAGCTGCTTGAGCCGGGCTACAAACAGGCCCAACGCATGGGCCGGTTGGCGCAGATCGTGGCTGGCTGCGGAAAGGAAACGCGACTTGGCCTGACTCGCGGCAATTGCCTCGTTCTTGCGCACATGCAGTTCCATCTCAAAGCGGCTACGCGCATGGTTGAAGGCTGCGGCGATCAGCACATAAAACACCATCGACAAGATGAAATGCGAGCGAACGGTGGAGGTGTAGGAATATGAAAAACTCACGTTGGGAATGACCACCAGCACGCACAGCAGATGGACCACCAAAAAAGCCAGGCTGTAGTACCAGCCGCGCCTTTGCCCCTTGATGAAGAAAACCAGAAATGGCACGGAATAGACCCAGAAGAGTCCGGTGCCCTCGACACCACCCAGAACGATCAACGACGAAGAGATGGCGAGCGCGCCCAGCAACAGCAACGCTTCAGAGGATTCAATGCGTTCGGGCTGCCTGATCAGCAGCGCGGCCGGCGCGAAGCACAGCAGCAGGCAGGCCATCTCGGCAAAACCCAGCAAATGGGTGCCCGGTGTGACGAGATTGAATATGGAAAACCCAAAGGAACAAACCAGACAAATGGCCGCCGTTATGCGTACGTGGCGCACACGCTCAACCAGCTCAATCTCGTCCGCCAGTTGGGTACCTAGCGCTTCGACCAATAGTTCACGAATACGTCTCATGGGCTCCACATTTATATGAGACGCACTTTAAACGGAATTTAGAGGCAGTTCGGCACCAAATTTGCTGCGCAGGAGACTGAAGAAAGCCTTCACGTTGCGAACATTGGCATCGTTGGCAAATAAGCGTTGCGCGAGAGCCTGGTATCCAGGCATATGCGCGACATGTACCACCAGCACAAAATCCGGCCCCGGCGAGACGCGGTAACACTGCTGCACGACGGCCTCGGTGCGCACACGGGCCTCAAATGCGGCGAGGTCTTCCGCGGATTGCCGGTCGAGCGTGATTTCGACAATCGCAGTCAAACCGTGACCGATCGCCTGGGCCAGTTTTTCCGGATTGAGGATGGCAATTTGCCGCTCAATCAGGCCGGCACTCTGCATGCGCTTGATGCGCCTGAGGCACGTGGGCGCGGAGGTGTGCACCGCCAGCGCCAGGTCTTGATTGCTCAAAGACGCGTCTTGCTGCAGTTGCGCCAGGATTTGCAGATCCATGACGTCAAGTGATAATTCATTCATAAATAAGCTGTTTTTGTATTTTTATTTCACAATCGAAATATTTTGAAATTTTCGTTCATTATCTTATAAATTTCAACTGCTTATTTTGTCCGGCTAGTCCTACTATCGCTGCATCAAACTTTTTGGAGTGTGCGTATGTGTGGCATCGTCGGCGCAGTATCAACCCGCAACATTGTTCCCATCCTGGTTCAAGGCCTGGCGCGCCTGGAATACCGGGGTTACGACTCTTGCGGTGTCGCCGTATACGCGCAAGACGGTGTACCCGGACTCCGCCGCGCCCGCAGCACCTCGCGTGTGGCTGAGTTAGAGGCACAAGTGGCGGCCAGCCAACTGCAGGGCAGCCTGGGCATTGCCCACACGCGCTGGGCCACGCACGGTGCGCCGGCAGTGCACAACGCACACCCGCACTTCAGCCACGGCACCGGCAAAGAGGCTGCGTCCAAAGCCGGCCGTGTGGCCTTGGTGCACAACGGCATCATCGAAAACCACGACGAATTGCGAACCAGCCTGCAGGCGCGGGGCTATGCGTTCAACAGCCAGACCGACACGGAAGTCATCGCCCACCTGATCGAGAGCCTGTATGACGGCGACCTGTTCGAGGCCGTCAAGGGCGCCATTGCGCAATTAAAGGGGGCCTACGCCATCGCCGTGTTTTGCAAGGATGAGCCACACCGGCTGGTCGGTGCGCGGGCCGGTTCGCCTTTGATTCTCGGTGTGGGCAAGGATGGGCAGGAACACTTTCTGGCCAGCGACGCGATGGCTTTGGCCGGTGTGACCGATCAGATCGTCTACCTCGACGAAGGCGACCTGGTGGATTTGCAACTCGGAAAGTACTGGCTTTTTGACAAACAAAACAAAGCCGTGCCCCCGGCGCAACGCCCGGTCAAAACCGTTCTG
>CAIQEX010000034.1 GCA_903870955.1 uncultured beta proteobacterium | reverse complement strand
CCCACCCCCACCCCCACGCACATCAATAATTCAATTTCAAGGAAATGACCATGACCGTAGACCGCTATATCCACCTCTTTGCTGGCAGCTTCATTTTGATCTCGCTGGCCCTTGGCATCGACGCCAGCCCGCTATTTGTATCGCACTGGTGGCTGGCATTTACCGCCTTTGTGGGTGCCAATCTGTTCCAGTTTGGCATTACCAATGTCTGCCCCATGGGATGGATATTGAAAAAAATGGGCGTACCGGAATCCAATCTGGCCTGCCAAAAATAAACTTTTCTGAATCAAACCCTGGCGCGGAAATATTGGGGAAGGACTGGGACAATGGCAACTTTTAGCTACACCCCCTCGGAGAAATGCGCCATGAGCGTTTTGAAAGATGAATCCGCAAGAACCGACGTCCTTAACCGCCTGCGTCGTGCAGAAGGCCAGTTGCGCGGTATTCAGCGTATGGTGGAAGAAGGCGAGAACTGTCTGAAGATTGGGCAGCAGTTCTCGGCCGTGCGCAAGGCACTGGACAGCACCTATCTGCGCATGACGGTGTGCTTTTTGGAGCAAGAGCTCAATACCCGTATCCAGCCCGATGCGGCGCAAAAAACCGATCTGGACCTGATGATCAAGGACATGGAAACCCTGCTGGCGCGTATTGGCTAGCGTTCGCGTTCGACCTGTTGTCGGCCAACCCTAGGGTAATCCGCAGGTCGATATTTTCAGTCGTGCCGATTTTGGTTATTACAAATGGCTACACTCCGAACCGGATTAGCCATGCAACCCATTCAGCTTTTTGACCTCGCCTCCAGCACGTATACCTATGTGCTGTTCGATCCTGTGTCCCGTGATGCACTCATCATTGACCCGGTGGATGAACAGTTGGAGCGTGACCTGTCCGCACTGAAGCAACATCAACTGAGGCTGCAATGGACGGTGGAAACCCATGCCCATGCCGACCACATTACCAGCGCAGGACTTTTGGCCGAACACACCGGTGCAAGAACAGCAGTTCCTGCGGGCTGCGGCATCCAAACGGCAGCCGTGCAACTCAATGACGGTGACACCCTGAATTTTGGAAATGAGCGCCTCAAAACCCTGCACACCCCGGGTCACACCAGCGGCAGCATGAGTTTTTTGTGGCGCGACCACCTGTTCAGTGGCGACACGTTGCTGATCAACGGCTGTGGTCGTACCGACTTTCAGTCGGGCAGCGCAGAGGCGATGTTCCATAGCCTGACGCAAATTCTGTTTAACCTGCCCGACGCCACCACCGTCTGGCCGGGCCACGATTACCAGGGACGCACCCACTCCAGCATCGGCCACGAAAAAGCGCACAACGCCCGGGTCGCAGGAAAAACACTGCAGGAATTCACGGCCATCATGGACACACTCAACCTTCCCAAGCCCAAGCGCATCGATGAGGCAGTGCCCGCCAACCTCACATCCGGCGTGCGTCACGACGCAGACGGTGCGGCCATGACAGCGCCCAGAGCTGCTGAAGGTTACGCAGGCGATGTATCCGCCGCATTGGCCTATGCCTGGTGGCAGGCTGGAGAAGCGGTATTGGTCGATGTACGAACGGATGCCGAACGCGAGTGGGTCGGCTTTGTTCCCGGAGCCATTGGCGTGGCCTGGAAGCAATGGCCTGGCATGGCCATGAATCCGAATTTTGATGCGGAATTGCGGGCGGCCTCCAACGGCAAACCCGTGCTGTTGCTCTGCCGCAGCGGCGTACGTTCGATTGCCGCAGCCAAGCGCGGCACGGAATTGGGCCTGCAGACCTACAACATTCTGGAGGGCTTTGAGGGCGATCCGGACAACAACGCCCAGCGTGGAAAAAAGGGCGGTTGGCGCCTCTCCGGCCTGCCCTGGCGCCAAGGCTGATCGGCACCGAATGACTTTTCTCGCACTGGATATTGGAAACACCCGCCTGAAATGGGCACTCTATGACTCTCCCCGCAGCGGTTCCCATCCTCTGGAGCAAGGCGCCGAGTTTTTAGAAAACATCGAAAAACTGGCCGATGGCCCCTGGAGCCACATCCAAGCGCCCGAGCAGGTGCTGGGCTGCGTCGTTGCCAGTGACATCATCCGCCGCAGGGTGGAAGACCAGATGGAACACTGGGACGTCGCACCGCAATGGGTCGTGGCCAGCGAGGCCGAGGCCGGCTTGCGCAATGGCTACGACCACCCGGCGCGACTCGGTGCGGACCGCTGGGTTGCCATGATCGGCGCTTACCAGCACATGCTTGCTATGGGCTCGGCACAACCGATGGTGTTGGTT
>CAIQEX010000033.1 GCA_903870955.1 uncultured beta proteobacterium | reverse complement strand
AGCGCGCTGTGCACACGCTTAAAGGGATCAGCTTCAATTTGGGTGCAGATGCCTGTGGCACGCTATGCCAGACCGCAGAAGCTGCGCTCAAGGAATCTATGCCGGCGCAGGACTTCGAACCCCAGTTGCAAAGCTTGGAGCAGACCAGCGCGGCGCTGGCGCGGCAGGTTGCGCAAACCCTGGTGCAGCTAGGACCGAACGTGCAGGCGCAGCAAGAGCAGACGTTTTCTGTGGAAGACCTTGCAACCGTCTGCCGCAGACTCGCTGCCATGTTGTCGGCTGGGGATGCCGACGCGGAGGTTCTGGCGGAGGAGCACGCACCCATGCTGCGCTCCGCCTTTGGCTCTGGATACGGCGCCCTGCTGCGTCAGATTCAGCATTTCGAATTTAACGACGCACGCGGCAGCCTGATCGATCTGATGCACCGTGCTGGACTGGCGATCGATTAGGGGAGAGCATGGATATATTTCTTCCAGTTAAGGCCAGCATTCTTGTGGTGGACGACGAAATCACCAATCTTTCCCTGGTGGCCGGGCTGCTGCGGGAGCACTACCAGGTCAAGGTTGCCAAAGACGCCGAGCGCGCCATGGCACTTGCACAGCGCGAGCAACCGGACCTGATTTTGCTGGACGTGATGATGCCTTTGGTTGACGGTTACGGGCTGTGTCGCATGCTCAAGGCAGACGCGCTGACCGCCACCATCCCGGTGATTTTTCTGACCAGTCAAACCGATGCCGAAAACGAAGAGTTAGGCCTCAGCCTGGGCGCTGTGGATTACATCACCCGACCGATTCGACCGGGAATTTTGCTCTCCCGTGTGCGAGCCCATCTGTCTGAATCCCAAGCCGCGCGCGCCATGCGGGTCAACAACGAGTACCTGGAGTTTGAAGTCAACAAACGCGCCAAGCAATTGACGGCAATGCAGGACGTCACCATTCTGGCCATGGCCTCGCTGTCCGAAACGCGTGATACCGATACCGGTAACCATTTGCGTCGTACGCAGAATTACGTGCGCTTGCTGGCGCGGTACATGCAATCCAAGCCTGGCTATTCCGACTACCTGAACGACGAAGTGGTGGACGTGCTCTACCGTTGTGCGCCCCTGCATGACATTGGTAAGGTCGGCATTCCGGACCGCATTCTGCTAAAGCCCGGGCGTTATACGCAAGAAGAGTATGAGCTCATGAAGCGCCATCCTTCCCTCGGCCGCGATGCGCTGGAAAGTGCACAGCGCGTGGCCGGCAGTTCTGCCATTCAGTTGGGCGGGCCGGCGGACTTTTTTGAAATTGCCAAGGAGTTGGTGCAATCGCACCACGAAAAGTGGGATGGCAGCGGCTACCCCCAAGGCTTGAAGGGCCAGCAAATCCCCATCGCTGCGCGCCTGATGGCAATTGCCGATGTCTATGACGCGCTCATCAGTCCGCGTGTCTACAAACCGGCGATGTTGCACTCCAAGGCGGCGGCCATCATCGTCGAGGGACGAGGCAGTTTTTTTGCACCCGAACTGGTGGATGCATTTCTCGCATTGCAGAATGAGTTCCAGAACATCGCGCGGCACTACGCCGACACCGAAGCCGATCTGGCAGAGAAGCTGGACTTCGCCATCAGCGCGATCGGACCCGAAATGGGCTAACCCCTGAAGACCGCATGCCCGTACCTCCATGTCCGCCACTTCCAGTGTCAAGTCAATTGTTACAGACGGCCTGCGCATTCGGCATGTGCTGAAGGCGCTGCTAACGGTTGCGCTGGTCTACTACGGCTTGGGCCGCCTCGGCATCAGCTTTGCGATTGCACCGGGTTATGCCAGTCCGATTTTTCCCGCCGCCGGTTTTGCGGTGGCGGCGATGCTCTGGTCGTCGGGTCGGGCTTGGCCCGGAATATTCCTGGGTTCTTTCGCTTTAATCATCACGACGACCGGATCCCAAGTGGGTTGGGGACTTACGACCACCCTGGTGGCAAGTGGAATAGCTGCTGGCTCTACGTTACAGGCGCTACTTGCGCGGTGGCTGCTGCTGCGATTTGCAAACAGCAGTTGGAAGAAGCTGCAGGGTGAACGGGAAATAATTATTTGTCTGGTGCTCGCCGGTCCGATGGCCTGCGCGACTTCGGCCAGCATCGGGATATCGGTGCTTCATTCAGCCGACATCGTTGCATCCACTGACGTAGGCTATGCGCTGTTGAATTGGTGGTTAGGTGATGTGCTGGGGGTATGGATTCTTCTTCCTCTGAGTCTGGCCTTTTTCTATCGGCGCGAGGCATTGTGGCGCGACCGGCTCTTGGCGCACGCGTTGCCCATGGCGGTGGCGCTCATGCTGGTGGGCGCGGGCTATTACATGGTCTCCAAATGGGAACGCGCACAGGAACATCTTGAGATTCAGGAACACGGCAAGGCACTGCTTCAAGACCTCAGGCAACGCTTTGTCGCCCACCAGGAAGCTCTCGCGGCTTTGCGTCGTTTGGTAGAAGTGACGCCCGACATGACCTACGCCAAGTTTGAGTATTTCACCCGCATCACGCTCAAAGACAATCCGGATATTTTTGCACTCAGCATCAACCATTTCGTCGAAAGTTCGCAACGTGCTGCGTATGAACGCCGCATGCGCGGACCGGTTGGAACATTTGAAATCCGTGAACGTGACGCGCAAAAGCAACTTGTGACCGCAGGTCAACGTCCAGTCTACGTGCCTGTCGGATTCATCGCGCCCCTCACTGGCAATGCCGCTGCGATTGGCTTTGACATCAACTCCGATGCGGTGCGAAGCCATGCCATCGCACGCGCGCGCAGCAGTGGCAGACCGGCTGCGACGGCTCCGATTCAGCTAGTTCAGGAGAAGCAAATGCGCCCCGGGGTGCTGTTGCTGCATCCGGCTTATGCGATGGACAACGCGCTGGAAACGCCTACTGCGCTACTTGGCTTCGTGGTGGGAGTGATCAAGGTCGACGAGATGGTGACCATCGCCACGACCAACAGCCTCGAAAAGGGTCTCTACCTTCGCCTGGAGGATATCGAATCACCTGAGACGCCCGCGCTGTTATTCCAGACAGAAAATTCGACCACGTCCAAACGCGATGACTATCTGTGGCATGGCGATCTGTCGGTGGCGGACCGCACCTGGAGACTGAGCGTTTACCCCACAGATGCCTACTTGCAGGAACAGCGCCATTGGATGGCTTTGTTAATTGGCAGTGGTGGCCTCGTGCTGGCGTCCCTATTCCAGGTTTTGCTTTTAGGTACGACGGGCCGGACCTCGTTAGTGCAGGGCATCGTGCAGCAGCAAACCAAAGAGCTGCAGATAAAGTCCAACACCCTGGAGGACCGCAACGCACAGTTGGCCGCGCTTTTCGCACTTAGTCCCGACGGCTTCATTGCCATGGACCACGGTGGACTCATTCGTATCATCAATCCGGCCTTTCAGGCCATGACCGGGATTCAAAGCGAAGCACTGTTGGGGCGCTCAGAAGTTGAATTGGATATCGAATTGCGCTTGCGCTCTGAAGCGCCGCGACCGGTTTCCAGCAGGAGCTATGGCAAGTTTGGTGACGCGGCAAACTCCTCCGTGCTGCACCTCAAGCAGCCACGCCATGCCGTGATT
>CAIQEX010000032.1 GCA_903870955.1 uncultured beta proteobacterium | reverse complement strand
CAGACCGGTGCGCAGAGCAACTCCCATCGGCGCACCTAGACCCCGGGAGAGTGCCGTGATCAACCCGACCTTGAGCAATGGCGGAATGAGGACCAGCACCAGCACCAAGCCCCAGTTCTGCAAAACCAGACGCCAGTCCAACAGCATGCCGATGCTGATAAAGAACAGACCCAACAGCACGTCGTGGTAAGGGCGGATGTCGGTTTCGACCTGGTGCTTGAATTCGGTTTCCGAAATGAGCATGCCCGCGATAAAGGCGCCCAACGCAAGGCTCAGACCGGCTTCCTGTGTTAACCAGGCAAGCCCCAAGGTGATGAATAACAGATTGAGAACAAAAAGTTCCTCACTCTTTCGTTGCGCCACCACGGTCAGCCAGCGTCGCATGACATGCTGACCGCCCATTAACAACACACCCACCAGCACCGTAGCCTTCAGCGCCGCCAAGCCCAGTTCAGCCGCCAGGTTCTGTGCTGATGCACCCAGGGCAGGCACCAGCACCAGCAACGGCACCAGCGCCAAGTCCTGAAACAACAACACGCCCATAACCCGTTTACCGTGCTCCGACTCCAACTCCAGTCGCTCCACCATCAGCTTGACGACAATCGCCGTGCTACTCATCGCCAGCGCGCCTGAAAGGGTCAGCGCCGCCTTCCAGTCCATATCCCAAATATCCGGCAACCAGTCATTCAGCGCCAGCATGGACGCCGTCCCCAGCAGCATGGTCAACATGACTTGCAGTGCACCCAGACCCAACACGTGCTGGCGCATGCTGCGCAGTTTGGGCAGGTTGAATTCCAGGCCGATGACGAACATCAGGAACACCACGCCAAACTCCCCCAGATGTTGCACAGCTTCGACGTTTTTGGAGAGGGCCAGCGCATTGGGTCCAATGACCACGCCCACGCACAGATACCCCAGCATGGGTGGCAGTTTCAACAAGCGGCAACCCACCACGCCGAGCACCGCAGCGAGCAAGTAAAGGAGCGTAATTTCCAATCCGGTCATGCTTTGATACTAGCAAGCACAGGCGAAAGCCGAGGGCCTCTATAAAATGGCCGTATGACTGCTACCGCACCACCCTTCTCAGCGTTTGCTGAGCGCGCCATCGCCTTGGCGCATGAGACCCTGGATATTGAGGCCGCCGCAGTGATTGAACTCAAAAGCCGGGTCGGTCGGTCATTTGCCAAAGCCGTCGAGCGCATGATGGCCACCCAAGGTCGCGTGGTGGTGATGGGCATGGGAAAGAGTGGTCACATTGGGCGCAAGATTGCTGCCACGTTGGCCTCTACCGGCACACCTGCCATGTTTGTGCACCCAGCCGAGGCCAGCCACGGAGATTTGGGGATGATCACCGCCCAGGACTTGGTGCTGATGATTTCCAACAGTGGCGAATCACAGGAAATGGCCGTTATCCTGCCGGTGCTCAGGCGCTTGGGCGCCCCTTTGATTGCCATGACCGGTAATTCGCAAAGCACCATGGCCCAGCATGCGGATATCTGGCTTGACAGTGCCGTTGCCAAGGAAGCCTGCCCCCTGAATCTGGCGCCAACCGCCAGTACCATGGCGCAGATGGCTTTAGGCGACGCATTGGCCGTTGCCTTGCTGGATGCACGGGGCTTTAGAGCCGAAGATTTCGCCCGCTCCCACCCGGGCGGCGCCTTGGGTCGCAAGTTGCTCACGCATGTCAGCGACGTGATGCGCAGCGGCGATGCCGTGCCGCGCGTCCCACCCGAGGCGACCTTTAGCCAACTCATGCGTGAAATGAGCGCCAAAGGTCTAGGGGCTGCAGCCATCGTGGACGCAGAAGGTCAGGTATTGGGCATTTTTACCGACGGAGATTTGCGTCGCTTGATTGAACTTGGCACCGATTTGCGCGCCAACACGGCATCTGACGTGATGCGCCCCGGGCCGAAAACCATTGGTCTGAATGCGCTTGCCGTGGACGCGGCCGACCTGATGGAAAGCCATCGCATTACCAGTGTGTTGGTGCTGGACGCGCAGGGTCGTCTATGTGGCGCCGTGACCAGCAATGACTTGATGCGAGCCAAGGTGATCTGATGCAGCCGGCCATTTTTTTTGATCCCCAGTTGCTGCTCAAGGCCCAAGGCATCAAGGTCGTATTTTTCGACGTCGATGGCGTTCTTACCGACGGAGGACTGCTTTTTTCTGAAAGTGGCGAAACGCTCAAGCGCTTCAACACGTTGGACGGCCATGGTCTTAAGCTGCTGCAAAAGGCAGGTATTACCCCAGCCGTGATTACAGGGCGCGACTCCCAACCGCTGCGCAAACGTCTGGAAGCGCTGGGCATTACGCATGCCCACTTTGGTACCGAAGACAAGCGACCCGCAGCAGAGCAGACCCTCCAGGCCCTGGGTCTGGAATGGAGTCAGGCTGCGGCGATGGGTGACGATTGGCCCGATTTACCCATGATGCGGCGCGCAGCTTTCGCATGCGCACCAGTCAATGCGCATGTGGAGGTGCTGGCCGCTGCACACCACGTGACCAGCAAGCAAGGCGGGTTTGGTGCCGTGCGGGAACTGTGTGATTTGTTGCTCGTGGCCAGCGGGCGCTATGTCGATCTCCTTGACGAGTACACACGCTGATGTGGACCCTGCAATCCATTGTCCGCGAAGCCTGGGACCGTTTCCTTTTGTACCTGCCGCTGGTTTTTATGGCGCTACTGGCGCTGGGTAGCTATTGGATGGTCCGCAATGCGCCGCCACCTTCAGAACCCGTCGCGCCGAGGGTGCAACGCCATGACCCAGACTACTTTATGCAGGGGTTTGCGGTCAAAACCTTCGACGCTAACGGGCGCATGCGCAGCGAAGTCCTCGGTGACAAGGTGCGCCATTACCCGGACACGCAGTGGTTGGAAATTGAAAGTATTCGCATTCGCTCCTTTGACGCCAAAGGAACGTTGACTACCGCGACCGCAGATCACGGCCTGACCAACGAAGATGGCTCCGAAGTGCAACTGATGGGCCATGCCATGGTGGTGCGCGAAGCGGTGTCCGCTGCCGAAAACAAGTCCAGTCCACGCATGCAATTCCGCAGCGATTTTTTGCACGCCTTCATGAACACCGAGAGAATCAAATCACATAAACCGGTTGAATTGCAGCGCGGCAAAGATCGCTTCACTGCCGATAGCATGGACTTTGACAACGTGGCACAAGTGCTGCAATTGGATGGCCGCGTGCATGGCACGTTAGTGCCTGGCCTTGGCCACTGACCGAACACCCCACCTCACCCATTGACGGGAAAAGTATGACGCAACTGGTCTTTATTACGGGAGCTTCCAGTGGCATTGGTCAGGCGCTGGCGCTGCGCTTCTATTCAGAAGGTTTCAATCTGGCGCTGCTGGCCCGTCGCAGCGACGCAATACAAGACTGGGTCCGTAAGCAAAGCATCGATCCTGCGCGCGTGCGCATCTACAACGCGGATGTGGCCAATGTGGCAAGCGTCGTGGCGGCTGCCCAGCAATGTTTGCTGAACCAAGGCCTGCCGGATGTGGTGATCGCCAATGCCGGCATCAGTATTGGAATGGACACGGCGGTGCGCTCCGATCTGGATGTCATGGCGCAAATTTTTGCCACCAACAACATTGGGCTGGCCGCAACCTTTCACCCGTTTGTCGACGTTTTTTGTGCGCGTGGATCTGGCACGTTGGTTGGAATTGGAAGTGTGGCGGGCATCCGGGGCATTCCGGGTCATGGTGCCTATAGCGCAAGCAAAGCCGCTGTCATTGCTTATTGCGAAAGCCTTCGTGGTGAATTGCGCTCCAAAGGAGTGACCGTTG
>CAIQEX010000031.1 GCA_903870955.1 uncultured beta proteobacterium | reverse complement strand
TCGGCAAGCCCGCTTCCACACGGGCGCTGTGTGAGGCCAGCAGGCGGGTGCGCGACAGCGTGCCCTGCACCAGCACCGCGTCCAGCAGTTCGCCCGACAAAGCCAGCGTGGCGGCGCGCATTTGGGCCCGTGATGTGAACAGGGCCAACGCGCCGTGTTCAATCTGCTTCAGGTCGGCCATCAAGAGCGAAACCATCTCGGCGGTGTAGGCATCAGCCTGCTTGGGTTCGGCGCGGGTGTGCACCACCGTCAGCGTGCCTTGCGTGGCGTAGTTGAAGGGGCTGGAAACCTCCAGCGTCGTCACGTTCCTGTTGCCGGAAAGACCGGCTTCCTGCAAAAAATAGTCAAAGCTGCCGCAACTGGTAAGCGAAGCCGAAGTGATGATGGCACCGCGCACCTGGCTCCACAAAAACTGGCGCAACAGGTCGCCCGGCACCATGGGGCTGGCATGCGCGGTCAGGTTCAAAAAACCACTTTCGGTCTCGGCCTGAAGCCACTTGGCCAGCGGCTGCTCGCCATGCTCCAGCATGAGTTGAGCGGTTGCCGCGACACTGTTCAGGCGCGGCGCGATGGCACCCAGCTTGGCATACAGCTGGGCGCACAACACGGCTTGCGATGGATCGTCCTTGGCGATGGCCTTCACATCCACGCCCAGCGCCTCCAGCGTTTTGGAGAGACCGGTGGCCTGGGCACTGATCTGTGTCATCGGGTCGGTCAGGGTTTCAGGCAGCACGCCGTTCGCAAAGCGCAGCGTGCCGTCTTTGCCATCGGTGCTGTCGTGCACCATGTCCATCACCAGGCGCTGGGTCTGGGTCAGTACGGTGCGTAGTTGCGAACAGACCGTGTTGACGTCCTCGCCCAGGTGCAAGTGCAATTTGCCCGCCACGTCCTGCATGGCTTTGGGCAACTTGTCGAGCCAGCGCATATTGCTCAGGTCCATGGCGCTGGAAAACTGGTCCAGCGCCACAGCGGGCAGGTGGTGGCCTTCGTCAAAAACCACCAGGCAGTTGTCCAGATCGGGCAAGGTCTTCAGGCCCAGGGTGGCCAGCACCAGATCGTGGTTGGCGACGATGACATTGGCCTCAGCCAGCCGGGTGCGGGCGTTGTAGTAGCTGCATTCCTTGAACTTGGGGCAGTGGCGCGCGGTGCAGGTGTGGCGCTCGGCCGCCACGCCCGCCCAGTCGCTGCCGTCTGGCGCCTGCGCCAGCGTATCGCGGTCGCCATTCCAGGCGCCGCTGGCCAGCACATTGGCCATGTGGTCGTACAGCTGGATGCGGCGCTCTTCTATCGCCTGTTGCGAGGCGGTGGACAAGGCCGCCACCGGGAAGTCCTCTTCAAACATATCTTCTTCGCCGCTGCCCGTGCCAGCCAAGCGGTCCAGCTTGACCTTGCAGACATAGCGCCCACGGCCCTTGGCCAGCGCAAAGACAAAGGGCTTGTCCATGGCGGCGGCCAATGCGGGCAAATCCTTGCTCATCAACTGCTCTTGCAGGGCCACGGTGGCGGTGGAAATCAACACGCGCGTCTTGCGCTCCAGTGCCATGCTGACGGCGGTGCTGAGGTAGGCCGCGCTCTTGCCCACACCGGTGCCGGCCTGGATCACGGCAATCGCCTTGTCGGGCGCGGCGCACTCGCCCAGGTCGGCGCGCGATAAGGTGTCGGCGACGCACTCGGCCATGGCGTGCTGGCCCTCTCGCACCTTGAAGGTGGGCGTGGTCTGCAGCATCTTTTCGAAGGTGTGCAGGGCGTGCGCCGACAGGTCGGCGGGGGAGGGGACGGAAAAGGTCAAGGCAAATCTTTTGTTATTGTGGTTAACGCGCTCAGTTGCAGCGTACTTTCAAAGCGGCGCTCCTCGCCAGTCAGCGGGTCGGTGAAGGCAATGGACTGGGCCAATAGTTGCAGCGGTTGCGCAAAATTCGCGCTGCCCTCGGGGGTGAGCTCGGGGTAGATCCCATCCCCCAAAATCGGCAGGCCCAGCGCATTCATATGCACGCGCAACTGGTGGCGTTGGCCGTTCACCGGCTTGAGTTCATACAGTGCGAGTTCGTCGTTGTGTCGCAGCGGTCGGATTGTGGTGAGGGCGTTGGGCGCGCCTTCGACTTCGGCTTGTTGCATGAAATGGCTGCCGACCGCAATGCGGGTGTGGCGCTGAATCGGCCATGGCAAGGCCGGGTTCCAGCGTGCGATGGCATGGTAGGTCTTCTGCACCGCATGGTCGCGAAACAGCTTTGCGTAGGCGTTGCGTGTGGCGGGATTCAGAGAGAACAGCACGATGCCGGCGGTGTCGCGGTCAATGCGGTGAATGGGTGCCAGGGTGGTGCTGTTTAGCGTCTTGCCCAAGCGCACCAACAGGGTTTCGCGCACGTACTTGCCGGACGGTGTGACCGGCAAAAAGTGCGGCTTATCCACCACCAGCAGGTGCGCGTCCTGGTACAGAATGCGCTCGTAAAAAGGGATGTGCGGCTCATCCGCGACGTTGCGAAAGTAGTACAGGCGTTGGCCCGTGATGGGTGGCGAAGTGGCGCGCACGGTGCTGCCGTCCTGGTCCACCACATCGCCGGCCGCAAAGCGTTCCACCCATTCGCTGCGCGCTACCTTGTCAAAGCGCCAGCCGAAGAAGTCCAGTGCCGTCTCCCATGCGCCCGCAGGCACCACCACGCAGCTGGGGTTCAGACCGTTGCGTGGGGCTGGTGGGTTGGGGCGGTAACGGGCCATGCGGGTGGGTTTCAGGCGTTAGACGCGCTCGAACACCACATCCCAGACGCCATGCCCCAAACGAATGCCGCGGTTCTCAAACTTGGTGAGGGGCCGGTAATGCGGCTTGGGTGCGTAGCCCGACAGTTCGGGGTGCGTGGCTAATGCGCGATTGCGCAGCCGGGGTTCAGCGGTCAGCACCTCCAGAATCTGCTCGGCATAGGGTTGCCAGTCGGTGGCGCAGTGCAGATAGCCGCCGGGCTTGAGGCGGGCCGCCAGCTTGGCCACCATGGGCGACTGGATCAGCCGGCGCTTGTTGTGCTTGGTCTTGTGCCAGGGGTCGGGAAAAAAGATGTGCACACCGTCCAGGCTGGCCAGCGGAATCATGTGGTCGATGACTTCTACGGCGTCATGGGCGCAGATGCGGATGTTCTGAATTCCGTTCTCGCCAATGCGCTTGAGCAGGGCACCCACGCCGGGTTCGTGCACCTCGCAACACAGAAAGTTGGTATCCGGCAGCACGCCCGCAATATGCGCCGTGGCCTCGCCCATGCCAAAGCCGATTTCCAGAACCACCGGACGGTTTGCGGACGTGCCTGCCAGTGGTGCGGAATCAAGCTCGGACGGACGCACAAAGGCAGCCTGCAGGTCCAGCAGGCTCTGCTGGTAAGGCTGCAAAAATAGGGGTCCGAGTTCTTCAAAAGCTTTGGCCTGGCCGCTGGTGGTGCGCCCGGCACGCTTCACAAAGCTTTTGATGGTGCGCATGAAAGGTTTGGGCGCCTCATTGCCGGCGCCAGGGACTGCGCTCTCAAGGTTCTCGGTGCTATCGACGTTATCGGTGTTCATGGTGGTTTTCCAAGGGTGCGGTTCGCGCTGCGCGGCATTGCCGGCGGCGCGCACTACGCATCAATCTTTAGGTGTTGGCGGATTGCAGCGTGGCGCGCCATTCTGCAACCCAGGCGGCCAGTGCGATGCCCCTATTGTCGCGTGTTCCACAGCCTTGCAAGCCCAGCAGCTGGGCGGCCTGATTCAGCGCGGTCAAGGCCGCCTCGGGCGCGCCGGTTTCCAGTGCCTGCGCGCCGTTCTGTTTACTGAGTTTTTGGCCATCGGCGGCCAGCACCAGGGGTGTGTGCAGGTACTGCGGCGTCGGGTAGCCCAAGGCTTGTTGCAACAGAATTTGCCGTGCCGTGTTGTCGGTCAAATCCTCTCCGCGCACCACATGGGTAATGCCTTGTGCCGCGTCGTCCACCACCACCGCCAGTTGGTAGGCAAAGAGCCCGTCGGCGCGCTTCAGGATGAAGTCGCCGACTTCCGTTACTACGGCCTGGCTTTGTGGGCCCAAACGGCGATCCGTCCAGTGGGTCGGGGCTCCCAACGCGTTGTGGGTTGTGCCGGTTGTGTGCGTGAGAAAACGCCAAGCCCGGCCTTGTTTGCCATGCAAACCCTCGCGGCAGGTGCCGGGATAAACCAGCTCTCCGTGGCGTTGTTTCTCGTGGCCAAGTGCCTGCAAGGTCTGCTCAATGTCTTTGCGTGAACAGCCACAGAGGTAGGCGCGCTGCTGGGCGATGAGCTGATCAAGCGCTTGCTGGTAGATGGCGCTGCTCTGGCTTTGCCATACCGGTGCTTCGTCAGACACCAGGCCACAGTTAGCCAGTTGTTGCAGGATGTGTTCGGCGGCTCCGGGAATACAGCGCGGCAGGTCCACGTCCTCGATGCGTACCAGCCACTGTCCGCCGTACGCACGTGCGTCCAGCCAGCTGGCAAGTGCTGCGACCAGTGAGCCCGCGTGTAGCCGTCCGGTGGGGGAAGGTGCAAACCGTCCCCTGTATGTCGCCCCCACGCTTGCCCCCAACTCCGATTTAAGCGACTGCTAGCGCCAGTTCCAGCCCCGACACAAACGCGTCTTCCACGCGGTGCCCCAGGCACCAGTCGCCGCAGACACCAATGCCGGCCTTGGCATCCCACAGGTGAGATACGCCCAAGGGTCTTTCGGTCTTGGCGTAGAGCCAGCGGTGCACCTCCGCGTGGGCCGGTTGGGCGCGGATGCCGGTGACTTCGGCAAACGCCTTCAACAGCTTGGCGGTGACGCGGGCGTCATCGTCCTGCAAGTGTTCTTGCGACCAGGCGGCGCTGGCCTGCACGGTCCAA
Source organism: uncultured beta proteobacterium (assembly GCA_903870955.1). Classification (GTDB taxonomy): domain Bacteria; phylum Pseudomonadota; class Gammaproteobacteria; order Burkholderiales; family Burkholderiaceae_C; genus Allorhodoferax. The sequence goes on along the minus strand of CAIQEX010000031.1, from coordinate 6,846 downwards.
CGTTCAATGGCACCGCGTCCGGGCTTGCTGGACTCGCGTGCCAGCCAGGCGATGCGGTGGTGCGTGCTGCGCGCTGCATTCCACTGCGGCCCCAGGGTGGTCAGGCCGGGTTGCACAGCCTGAGGGAAGGCAATCATCAGCGTCCAGCAAGGGGCTACGGTGGACTTGGCGACCTTTTTCGCCAGGGCGGCAGCCTTGGTCTGGGTGCCCAGCAGTGCCTGTGCCTGCGGGCCCGGGATGCCTAAAACGACAGCGTCAAAACCGCTGAACACGTGCGTGCTGTCGCCCGCACCGGTGGTGCGCAACTGCCATTGCTTGGGGTTGAGCGCATCTTTTTCGATGGCACGCACGCAGGTTTCCAGCTCTACCGAGCGGTTGTCCATCAAGGGCTTGGCCCAGCCGCGCACCAGTGCATTCATGCCCGGCTTGGCCACCCAATGCGGTTCACGCGCGGGCAATCCAGCTTCAGCCACCAGACCATGCGAGTCCAGCACCTGCACGGTGTTGGCGCTCCAGGGGCGGCACAAGCCGGGCACCGTGGCCAGGGCTTGCTGAAAACGGGCATCGCGCACGGTGAAGTACTGGGCACCATGGTCAAAGGTTCCAAAGTCGCTGCTGCGGGTGGACATGCGTCCGCCTACGCCATGGCTTTTCTCGAATACCGTGACACTGTGCCCGGCCTGCACCAGGGTGCGGGCACAGGTGATGGCGGCTAGGCCAGCTCCAACGATGGCGATGCGTTTGGGTTGGGTCATGCGCTAATTCTCCGGTGGTGGTTGTTGTCGTCAAAGAGTTTGCATCCTTTATACACGCACACGCAGCCGCTCATGGCCTGCTTGATGACCAAAGTCAATAACTGGTATGGTTTTCCAGCAGTGCCTTGCGGGTGGTTTCGCTGTCGAGTTGGGCCAGCCACCATTGCATGGCGCGGCCCTGCGTTTTGCTCTGCCCACCGCGCCATGCGTAATGCACCGTGACCAGGCGTTTTGGGCGTTCGGTTTTCTTAATCACCAGGCGGCCGGCCTCCACATAGCGACTGGCCATACCGCTGGGCAGATTGCCGCCACCCAGGCCACGCAACTGGGCCTCCAGTTTGTCCTTCATGCTGGCCACGGTAAACACTTCCTGCCCGCTGAAGATGCCAAACGTCAGCCCGCCGCCGCGCTGTACCGAGTCCGCCACGGCCACGGCGCGGTGCTTCTGAATCAGCTCATCGCTCAAAGGCTCGGGGGCGTTGGCTAACGGATGGTGCGGTGCCACGGCATAAATGAAATTCACGGTGCCCAGCGGCTTGCTGTGGATGCCACCGATGGTGTTGGAGTCCGGCCCGGCGCCAATGGCCAGATCGGCCTGTCCCGAGGTCAGCGCACCCATCACGCCCGAAAGCGTTTCGTCACGCAGGCGGATTTGGGTGGGCGGCGACATCGCATAAAAGGCCTCGCACAGTTCCATGATCGTGGTCTTGGAAATAATCGTGTCCACAGCGATGGTGAATTGCGATTCCCAACCGGTGGCGACGCGTTTGACGCGGTTGGCCACCGCATCGATCTCCACCAGCAGGCGCTCGCCTTCGCGCAGCAGTTCGGCCCCGGCTTCGGTCATTTTGGCCTGACGCGAGCTGCGGTCGTACAGCAGCACGTCCAGCGCATCTTCGATTTGTCGCACACGGTAGGTGAGCGCGCTGGGCACCATGCCCATTTCGCGCGCGGCCGCCGCAAAGCTGCCGGATTTGGCGATGGTTTGCAGCATGGCCAGTGCATCGGGCGTGAGTACGTCACGTGGAGTTTGCATGATGGTTCAACTTAAAGTGAAAGCATTTGAATGATGCCATCAATCGCCATGCACCATGCTGCGCCTTGGCCAAACTAAAGTACACCTATGTTGACCCTACGTAAATCTTGTGAACGCGGCTACGCCGACCACGGCTGGCTGAAGTCTTTCCATAGTTTTTCATTCGCCGGCTATTACGATCCCAAGCACATGGGGTGGGGTAATTTGCGGGTCATCAACGAGGACCGTATTGCGCCCGGAACGGGCTTTGGCACGCATGGCCATCGGGATATGGAAATCATCAGCTATGTGGTGTCCGGCAACCTGGCCCACAAGGACAGCATGGGCAACGTCAAGGGCATACCGCCGGGCGACGTGCAGCGCATGAGTGCGGGCACTGGCGTGCAGCACAGCGAGTTCAATCACGCTGAAGGCGAGACCACCCATTTTTTCCAGATCTGGATCGAGCCCAGCAAGAACGGCATTCCACCCGGCTATGAGCAGAAGACCTTTTCTGCGGCTGAAAAGCAGGGTGTGTTGCGTCTTTTGGCCTCGCCCGATGCGTCAGACGGCTCGGTAAAAATTAACGCCGATGCCAAGCTTTATAGCGGTTTGTTTGAAGCTGGGCAGTCCGCATCGATAGATTTGTCCAGCCAGCGCAAGGGCTATGTGCATGTGATGCGCGGCAAGATCAGTGTGAATGGGCAAAATCTGTCAGCGGGTGATGCGGCGTTGCTCGATGGCGAGACCCACGTCGAATTGTCACAAGGCGAGGGCGCTGAAGTGCTGGTGTTTGATCTGGCACCCTGACCCGCAAAAGTTCTCTTTTTTCTCGGTGTGTTCTGCGTTCAGTGGAACTTTTTAATTTTTCAACAGGAGCAATAGATGGCAAAAGTAGCAGTGGTTTTTCATTCCGGATATGGTCATACCCAGCGCTTTGCGCAGTCGGTGGCAAGTGGCGCTAGCGCCGAATTGATCACCATCGACGCGGATGGCAACCTGCCTGAAGGCGGATGGGAAACTTTGGCTGAGGCCGACGCCATCATCTTCGGCTCGCCGACCTACATGGGCTCGGTGAGCTGGCAGTTCAAGAAGTTTGCCGATGCGTCTTCCAAACCCTGGTACACCCAGGCCTGGAAGGACAAGATCTTTGGCGGCTTCACAGCCAGCGCCAACATGAACGGCGACAAGTTCAGCACCATCCACTACTTCATGACCCTGGCCATGCAGCATGGCGGCATCTGGGCTGGCACCGGTATCAATTACAACAACACCAAGGCTTCGCAGCGTAGCGACATCAACTACCTGGCGTCCAGCGGCGGCCCGATTGCACAGACTCCTGGCGATTCCGGCGCGGACGAAATGAATGCCGGCGACCTGGAAACCGGTCGTTTGTTTGGCGAGCGCATTGCGGCTCTGGCTGCCAAGTTCAAAGGCTGATTGGCAGCGACTTAAGGAACCCCTAGCGCACCACTTCGGTGGTGCTGCTTGGGTCCACCCGTTTGATGTAGTTGGCCATCGATTCGACCGTCACGGTGTCGATCAGGTCGGCAAATCTGCGTTCATCCGGGTGGTCGTCAAACGCCACATTGGCCTTGAACATGCGCGCGCCCAAACGCGTAAAGGCGCTCAGTTTGAGCGTGCTGGGCTCGTAGTTGGTGAGCTTGAGCCACTGCTGGGATTGCTTGCGGGTGGTGATGGGTGGGTTGATGCCGGCTTGCTGCGAAAGTGCCTCAGCAAATAGTTCGAGCGCCCACTGGTTGGAATTTTGGTATTTGTCCGAGAACGGATACGCCACCATGTTGTATAGCGGTTGGTGCATGGCTTTGATGCTGTCCCGATTGCTGACCAAAGCCTGCAGTTTTTCCTGAATCGCCGGTGACGGGATGACCAGCAAGGCGTCGTAAGCCGTCAGATCATCCAGGAAAAAGTTGGCCAGTCCCTCTTGCCAGAGGGCCGACTGGTTGCTGTTGCAGGCGTTGAGCAAATGGGTGGTGCGCCATTGACCACTGGCTTCGTCTTTTTGGATGAAGGCGATATGCGAGTAGCGCAACCCATATTTCGACAGGTCCTGCCCGACACGGCCCATGAGCGCGATTTTGGGTTGAAGCTGTTCCAGACGCAGGTGCGTTTTGTACGCGGCCTGGAAAGCTTGCTGAATCGATGTGGGTTTGGGGGGCGCGTCTGAACACGGGGTTCCCGCCGTCGCTGTACCAACCATGCAAGCAGACAGCACCAGCGCGGCCATGGCCCGCAGGGTGGCACGCATATTCACTTCACCTGCGATTGGTACAACAGCGCCTGACCAATCGCGTTGGGGATGAAGGCCAGCAATTGGCCTGACGCCATGAGCGCGTAGCCGGTCGACTCTGCCGTGACACGCAGGCTGGTTCCCACCGCGACCGCTGAAGCTTTCACCGCGGCGGTGGAGGCCTTGACGATGAACGTGCTCCCCGCCTCAACCCCCTTGATGGTCAATGACACCGCTTCGCTGGCACCCTCGGCCACTGCCACCACCGTAAATACGCCACCCAGTCCCAGTGCCACAGAAGCCTCCAGTGGCTTGCCCTCCAGCGACAGCACGGGAGAGGCCAGGATGCTGGTCGCCGCCAAGCCGGATGCCTGGCTGGCTTTGTTGCTTTGTGCAAAAACAGGGCTGCACAGGCTAGCGGCCAAAACTAAAACGGGGATCAGACTTTTCATGAAAGGGGTCCTAATTGTTGGTTAGCGCTTGAAACAAGCAATTACTGTAACGCTTGTGTCACGGGATTGGGCTGACAGTCACGGTGCTGGGATCATTTTCTGGCAATGAATCATGTGCTGCATTTTCGATATTTCATTGCATTTAATGCGGTGATGTGCAAAGCTCCAACGGCTTCCACAACAAAAACAAGAAAGAAAGCAACCATGGCAAATCTGCTCGGCCCGGTTCTGCAATTCCTCGGTATTCAAAACAATCGCTGGTGCGTTAGCGTGCTGGTGGTGACCGACACCTCAAATGCACCCACGTTGAAAGGCACTTCGGCAACCGCACCTTTCTCGCTGCTGTGCTCGCTGCAAAACGGTGCCAGCGTGTGGCGAGCGGCTTTCTCGGTGTTGCAGGGTGATTCGGCTCAGCGGGTCAGCTACAGCGTAGACGGCAAAAGCAACGCGATGCATGTACCTGCAGCAGGCGAATCGTCGCGCATGGCCTATGTCTCCTGCAATGGATTTTCCAGCCCCTCGTTGATGAAAGGGGTGGTTGACAAGAACGCGTTGTGGACGCGTCTGATGAATTTGCACGCCGGGCGCGAGCGTATCAACGGGCGCACTTTTGGTCCCTACCATGTGCTGCTGATGGGGGGTGATCAGGTCTATTCCGACGCCTTTTGGCAAGACCCGACTTGCCCCGACATCGTGGCATGGAGTCAGTTGACGCAGGACCAGCGCCGCAAGGCCCAGTGGACGCCCGCATTGCAGACCCAGGTGACAGCCTTCTTCGAGGGCCTCTATCTCACCAAGTGGTCGCAACCGGAGGTGGCCCAAACCCTTGCCAGTTTGCCCGCCGTCATGATGTGGGACGACCACGATATTTTCGATGGTTGGGGTTCGTATCCGCTGGAGGACCACGATTGCCCGGTCTATCAAGGCGTGTTCGCCATTGCCAAAACCTGCTTCTCGCTGTTTCAGCGGCAAAGTCTGTTGGGCACACCGCCGCCTTGCACCTTGCCCGGGCAGAGCGCCTTGAGTGCGGGCTATCGCATGGGCAGCATGGGACTGCTGGCCATCGATATGCGCAGCGAGCGCAGTCCGGAGCGCCAGACTGGCGGCAATTTGCAAAGTTCGCAGGTTTTGAGCGAGGCCAGTTGGACTGCCGTTTACCAGTGGCTCGATGCACAGAGGGACATGCAGCATCTGGTGCTGATGAGCAGCATTCCGGTGGTGCATCCCAGTTTCGAGTTGCTGGAGAAAATGTTGGGCGTCCTGCCGGGCCAACAAGAGCTGGAAGACGACTTGCGCGACCACTGGACCAGCGCCGCGCACCGGGCCGAGCGGCTGCGTCTGATTCACCGATTGTTCGCCTACAGCAAAGACAATTCATGCCGTATCACGGTGGTGAGTGGCGATGTGCACGTGGCCGCATTGGGGGTGCTGGAGTCGCGACGCGACAGTGCCGACATCAATGCGCAGATCATCAACCAGGTCACCAGCAGTGGCATCGTGCACCCGCCGCCGGTGGCCATGGCGCGCTACTTTCTGGAGCAGGCCTGTTTGCAAGTCGAAACAGTGGACCGAGGCATTACGGCAGCCATGGTCGAGTTCCCCACCACCGCGCGTCGCCTGATCGGCGCACGCAACTTTCTGACTCTGGAACCTGACGACATAAGCAACCCGGCGCAGCGCCTATGGGTGAACTGGTGGGTAGAAAACGAGGCCGAACCCAGCAGCAAGGTGATTCACCCGGTCACGCCGGGTTTACCAACTCCGGCGCAGCCTTGAGCTGTGCGTCCACCGCGCGCCGCTCGTCAAACACAAAGCAGCCACCGGTGTAATGCGCGCCGCCCACTTCCTCAAAGTATTTGAGAATGCCGCCTTCGATTTGGTAGACGTGCGGTAGCCCCAACTCGTGCATCAGGATGGCGGCCTTCTCGCAGCGGATACCACCGGTGCAGAAGCTGATCACAGTTTTGTCTTCCAACTCGGCCTTGTGCTCGCGCACGGCCTGGGGAAACTCGGTGAATTTGGTCAGGCGCCAGTCAATCGCGCCGTTAAAGGTGCCGGCATCCACCTCGTAGTCGTTGCGTGTGTCCAGTGTCACCACCGGTCGGCCCGCATCGTCATGGCCCTGATCCAGCCAGCGCTTGACGGTGGCCGGTGCTACCGCTGGCGCACGGCCCTCGGACGGGCGAATCGTCGGGTGGTTCATGCGGATGATTTCGCGCTTGACCTTAACCAGCATCTTCTTGAACGGTTGCGTGTCCGACCAACTCTCTTTTGGCGCTATGTCCGCAAAACGCGCATCGCCATGCAACTGCGCGATGAAGCCACGCACATACCACTCCGGCCCGGCCAAAAACATATTGATGCCTTCCTCAG
>CAIQEX010000030.1 GCA_903870955.1 uncultured beta proteobacterium | reverse complement strand
GTGCCAAGCCTGCTGCAAAAGCGGTTGCCGCCGCCAAGCCTGCAGTGGCCAAACCTGCCGCTACCAAGACGGCAGCGCCCAAGGCCGCTGTAGCTCCGGCGGCGAAGAAAGCCGTTGCGAAACCGGCGGCCAAGGTGGTGGTTAAGGCTGCGCCTGCGCCAGTCGCTGAAAAAGCTGCAGCGCCTGCAGTCAAGCCCAAAGCGCCCGCCAAAAGGAAAATTGTTCCACCGGCTGTGGTCATTGGTTCGGAGCAACGTGCCAACTACATTGAGGTGGCGGCCTTCTACATTGCCGAACGCCGTGGTTTTGCGCCGGGCAACACCGAGCAGGACTATTTGGATGCGGCCGCTGAGATCGACCGCCTCATTGCCGCCGGACACTTCAATAAATAACCCCTCCGGCGACCGCCGGTGTGTAAACGCCAGTTGCTAAATGCGGCTGGTTTTCAGGCAGGTTTCACAAACCCGGACTCGGCCCAGGCCAATGCGCTCAGTGCATTCAGTTTGAATGTGGGTGCGACCGGTGCGCGGCCCAATTCCACTTCCAACGCGTCGGTCGCCACCAGGCATGCGGTGGCCCCTTCGTCGTCGGGCACGATACTGAGTGCCACCCGAATGCGTCCGCCATCGAACGTCACGCTGACATTGCGGTTGAGCTGGGCATAGAGCTGTTGCTCGTGGCGGCGTAACACTTCGTTGGCCGTTTTAACCAGCGTGTTGAACGCAGAAACATCCAGCGGCTTTGGATTTTTCTTGTCGCGCCCCATGGTCCAGGGCCCCACGAGGGCCGGTTCTGCCTCGCTGTGCAGCGTCATGGCGACCGCCCAGCCATCGTCGTCTTCGTTCTTCATCACGCGCGCCGTCCAACGCTCATCGCTCCACAAGCGGGCTTCGTGGATGGGTTCAAGGGTGTGTTCAGTCATCAGGCCATTCTGGCAGACGCAGAAACGATCACCCGGCGCGTGCCTGCATATCCAGACAGACCTGGTAATCCGCCAGGTCGGTGGCTTCAAAACCAGTGACCAAAAGCGGTGCGCGCACGGCTACATAGGCGGCGTCGCTGGCAATGTTTTGAAGGGCACGGCGCAATGCACCGAGTAAGGCGTCCGAAGTCTTGAGCGACGTAATCAAGGGCAGGCCGGGATAGGCCTCTGTTTGCCCGAAGACCCGGAGTTCGGCAGCAAGCTCGGGCTGGCTGCGCTGCCAATGCGCGTAGCTGACCGGGTCAATCGCGGCCATGTCGGCGCTACCGGATCGCACCGCTTCGATGGAGCGGTAATGCGCGCCGGTGCACATTTCCTGTTCGAAGAACGGGCGCTGCGTCGTGGTGCTTGCAATCAGCGCGCGCAATGCGTTGTAGCCCGATTGCGAAATCGTGTCGTTGTAGGCCAGCGTGCTGCCGGCAAACTGCGCCAATTGCTGGCGTGGATCTTCGGCGCGACAAATGAGCTGGCTGCGGCAATAAATGCCTTGCACGCCCGGCGCGTCATAGGCAAAGGTGCCCACCAGTTGCACCTTGCCGGCCAGTTGGGTCACCAGAGGAAAGCCACAGGCCTGGCTGAGCAGCACATCGTCCTCCAGCCATTGGGCATGCACGTCGCTGGGCCAACTGAGAGCCTGAGGAATGTCCAGACCCGTGCAGGCCGCATCGGCGCGCAGCAATTCGGCAAGCGCCGTCCAAAAAGCGGTCAGCGCTTCCCGCGGCGGGAAATACATCGGCAACGCGACTTGCATGCCAGTCACTTGGCCGGAGCGCGCGCGGGAGATGTTTTGCGGGGTTGCGCCGTGGCGGGTGCGGACAAGACCGGGTGGTCCACCGTACGCCAGGCAAAGTTGCGAATCAGGTACAGATAACCCGGCAGCACAAAGCCTCCGTTGCCAGCGTGCCAGGCTTCGCGGTCGGCGGCATACAGGCCAGGAATCTTGTACCAGGGCACCTCTGGGTAAGCGTGGTGCACCACATGGTAGTTGTTGTTCAAGTAGAGCAGACGCCAGGGGGCGGCGGCCTCGTTGATCACGGTACGGTGCGCAGGCAGTGCGCCGGGGCGGTGCTCGTACAGCGAGCGCAACATGGCCAGACCCAGCGAAGGGTACGCGATACCAAAAGCATAGTGCCAGGCAGATAGCGCGGTGTTGCGCTCTAGTGCCCACAGCAGCAGGGCCACCAGCGGCAGATGCACACACCAGACCTTCAGCGCACCCCAGTCACCACCTGCCACCGCACGCGCGGTGCGTGTCCACAGGCTTACGTTGACGATGGCAGGGCCAATCAGGAAGCGGCCCAATACCGTGCGCTGACTCTTGTACAACCACAGCGCCACCGCACCCATGTTGGCCGCCTGTTCAGGCGTGATGTAGTTGCTCTCGGTGTCCACGCCGGGTTCGGTCAGGTGGGCATCGTCGTGGTGTTTAAGGTGGTCCTGCTTGTAGGTGTCAAACGGGTACCAGATGGCCAGCGGGGGCAGGCCGATCAAGCGGTTGAGCGTTGCATTGCGTGTCGGGTGACCATGTGTCAGCTCATGCTGAAAGCTCATGTACCAAGCCAGTAAAACGATGAGCAGCGGTGTGGATACCCAGGTCGGGAAGCTGCCGTAACTTCCAACCAGAGCCAACCACGTTCCCCATATCGACAACCCAAGCAGCCAAGTTGGCCATTCGATCTCGGCGGACGGGGTGCTGGCTGGCTTCATCGGGCGGGTCTCCTGCTTAAATGGTTATTGCTTGAGAGTGTAGGGCGCTTGGTGGTGTGCAGTGCGGAAATCGATTTGCGATTAATCAATATCTGCGGCTTGACTGTGCCGCATCCAGCGTTGCAAGGCCGCACCCGCAATGATGCTGGGCAACACCCAGAGCGCTTCCGGATTACCAAATCCCAAGGATGCAATGGCCGGTCCCGGGCAGTATCCGGAGAGGCCCCAGCCGATACCAAACAGTGCCGAGCCCACGATCAGTGGCCGGTCAATGGCCTTCGATAGCGGCAGATGAAACTGGCCATCCCAGAGTGGAGTGCCGCGTTTGAAAACCAACAGAAAGGCGATGGCGCTGAGCACCACGGCACCCCCCAGGACCAGCAGCAGGCTGGGGTCCCAGTGGCCGCTGATGTCCAGAAAATTCAGCACCTTGTCGGGGTTGGTCATTTGTGCCAACGACAGGCCAACGCCAAACACCACGCCACTGCCAAGAGCGGCCAAATTGCGCAAAGTGGAATGGCTCATGTCGCTATTCCCAGCAGGTGCCGCACGACAAAAGTGGTGACGATGGCCACGCCCAGAAAGGTAGCTGTGGCCACCAGTGAGCGCACCGAGAAGCGCGCCAGCCCGCAGACGCCATGACCACTGGTACAGCCATTGGCCTGCGCCGTGCCATAGCCCGTCAGCAACCCGGCGACGATCAGTAGCCCCACAGGAAAGCCCTGGCGAGTCGGTGTGGCGGCGCCCCAGAAACTGTAAGCGGCAGCGCCCACCACCAAACCGATAAGAAACAGCAAGCGCCAGATCTGGCTCGCGGAAGGTTTGACCAGCAAGCCCGTCACCATGCCGGTGACGCCGGCAATACGGCCATTGAGCCAGAGCAGCAGGGTGGCGGAAGTGCCGATCAGCAGGCCACCAATCAGGGCGTTCAAAGGGGTGAATGAAGTCATCGTGCAAGGATACCGCGACCGAAACACCCGCTGCCGCGTCTGTGTGCAACGCCGCAGTGGGTGCTCGGTAGTTGGTTGGCTTACGTGCTGGACAGTGCCCGGGCGAGGTCAGCCAACAGGTCGTCAATGTGTTCAATGCCGATTGACAAACGCACCGCATCTTCGGGTACGCCGGACTTAACCAACTCTTCCGCCGAGAGCTGGCGGTGGGTGGTCGATGCTGGGTGCGTGGCCAGAGACTTGGCATCGCCAATATTCACCAGGCGCGTGAACACCTGCAGCGCATCGAGGAAGGCGGCACCGGCTTCGCGGGCTTTGCCCTCGGCGGCTTTCACGCCAAACGTCAACAAGCCCGAAGGTTTGCCGCCCAGGTACTTTTGCGCCAATGCGTGGTCGGGGTGTTCGGGCAGACCGGCGTAGTTGACCCAACTGACTTTGGCGTGCGATTGCAGAAACTTGGCCACCTTGATGGTGTTCTCGGTAATGCGCTCCATGCGCAGCGCCAGCGTCTCAATGCCTTGCAGAATCAGGAAGGCATTGAATGGAGAAATCGCCGCCCCCATGTTGCGCAGTGGTACCACGCGGGCACGGCCGATGTAGGCAGCGGGGCCGAAGGCTTCGGTATAGACCACGCCGTGGTAGCTCACATCCGGCTCGTTTAGGCGCTTGAAACGTGCCTTGTGTTCTGCCCAGGGGAACTTGCCGGAATCGACAATTGCACCGCCAATGCTGGTGCCATGGCCGCCCAAGTATTTGGTCAGCGAGTGCACCACGATGTCGGCGCCATGCTCGATGGGACGCAGCAGGAAGGGCGAGGCCACGGTGTTGTCCACAATCAGCGGAATGCCGTGGCGGTGGGCGATGTTGGCCACGCGCGCGATGTCGGTCACATTGCCTTGCGGGTTGCCCAGCGACTCGACAAAAATGGCCTTGGTGCGCTCGTCAATCAGCGGCTCAAAACTGTCCGGATCACGGTGGTCAGCAAAGCGGGTGGTGATGCCGTATTGCGGTAGCGTGTGGGCAAACAGGTTGTAGGTGCCGCCATACAACGCAGTGCTGGAGACGATGTTGTCACCGGCCTCGGCAATCGTCTGAATGGCGTAGGTCACCGCGGTCTGACCCGAGGCCACGGCCAGCGCCGCAATGCCGCCTTCCAAAGCCGCCACGCGCTGCTCCAGCACGTCCTGGGTCGGATTCATGATGCGGGTGTAGATGTTGCCCGCCACCTTCAAGTCAAACAGGTCGGCGCCATGTTGGGCGTTGTCAAAGGCATAGGCCACGGTCTGGTAGATCGGCACGGCCACCGCCTTGGTGGTTGGGTCGGGTTTGTAGCCGGCGTGGACCGCAAGGGTTTCGAATTTCAAAGTGTCTGACATGGTTTGAATCCTCGTTGGGGTTGTAAAACTGCGAGCCCCGCAGTGTGGCCTATTTTGGCGAGACGCCACAAGTCCGGGGCGGGATGTAATTCAAGCATTGTGGTGAACCGGGCGCGAAAGCCTAAAGAAGAATTTGTCAGAAGTTAGCTACCAAAACAGGAATGCGTGCGGTGCGGAGCGGCTTTCGGTGGCTTAAGGTATCCTCGAAATGAACCCCTAAGGACGCAAGAATGATGATCGCAAAAAGACTGCTGTTGGCCGCTTGGATGCTTCTGGGTGTGGGCGCCGGCGCGCAAGCGGATGAGGCGCTCAAGCAGGCCATTGCCAACCCGGGACGCACACCGGCTTATGCGGCACGGGACATCTGGCGTCACCCGTTTGAGACGTTGCAATTCTTCGGCCTGCGCCCGGATAGCACGGTGGTGGAGATCAGCCCGGGTGGCGGCTGGTACACCGAAATTCTGGCACCGTACCTGCGCGACAAGGGTCAACTAATCCTTGCGGCAGACGATCCGGAGTCAACCAAGCCAGAAACCGTGAAGTCTCTGGAGCGCCTCAAAGCGAAGCTGGGCGCGCAGCCCTTGGTGTATGACCGGGTTCGTCTGGGCGTGTTTGCGCCACCTGCCAAAATGGACTACGCGCCGTCCGACAGTGCCGATCTGGTACTCACCTTTCGCAATGTGCACAACTGGATGGATAACGGCGATGCCGGTGTGCGCAATGTGTTCGAAAGCGCTTATCGCAGTTTGAAGAAAGGCGGTGTGTTTGGCGTGGTCGAGCACAGGCTGCCGGCAGAAAGAATTCAGGATGCAACGAGCAGCACGGGCTATGTGCACCAGTCTTATGTCATTCGCATCGCGCAGGAAGCAGGTTTTACTTTAGCTGCCAGTGCCGAGATCAACGCCAACCCCAAGGATACGGCCGACCACGTGGGTGGCGTCTGGGCTTTGCCTCCCACCTATGTCAATAAGGAAGTTGAAAAAGACAAATACCAGGCCATCGGTGAAAGCGACCGGATGACCCTGAGGTTTGTGAAGCCCTGACCGTTGAGCCGTTAGCCGGCTCGGCTGGCGTAGCGTGCTACCTGCCCTGCGGAAAGTACAACCCGCGTGCATTGTGGGTGCCGGCATAGAAATCCCTCCGCTTTTGGTCTGAGCGTGAGCGGTTCAAAATCCATCAACCCTTCCCATTAAGTCGCAGTTTGCCGTGCCATGAGAATTTCGCGCACCGTGCTTACAAACAAGGGAATCGCCTCGCCTCTGCGAAACGGCAGGGTCATTTCAATTTGCACGCCGGCATTCGATGCGGTTCGATTGCAAATGTTGTTGGGGTGTTTGCCCGGGTAGGAGTGCCCGTTTACATCAACCCTGATGCCAACCTTCAGAAGCGATTGCGCGACTTCGTCTATGAGTCGTTGGTCTCTGCCACCGATAAAAACACGCTCTCCCGATTCCGAACAACCGTGCAGGGCCACAGCCCACGGATGTTTGCCGACCAGTGACACACAGTCGGGATCGTCGAAGTTGTGGCTGGTGATGTGCAAGTTTGCCTGGCCCCTGCCCAGTCGGGAGCGAAAACAGTAAAGGCTAAAATCTGCGCCAGCAATGTCTTCGGCGATGGTGTCTGTGTGATTCTCGAGTCGACCCCCGTGGGGTGCCAAGATGACTATTTTTGCGCCATCCCTTACGCGCAGCGTTCGATCGAAATCAACACCTTCCTTGTGCTTCGACAGGAGCTCAGCAAAGGAGGTGTAGTCATCGCGCAGTGTTTCCATGTGAATCGTGAATGCTCCGTGCCTGGGTCGACGTGGCACTCGCCCCGTTTCGCATGACCGGCACTGTCAATAATAAAGAACCACGCCGATTTCGTAGTTGTCGCCCTTCAAATCACCCCACGCAGTCGAAAACACCTCGTTCACGCCACGCAGGGTCAGACCAAATTGCGGGACCGACTTGTTGGTCCGGCTGGGACCATTCTGGAACAGGTATTGAATTTCAACCACGGTACCGGGTTTTCCGGCACTGCTGCCGTTGAGCGCGACATCTGCCGCTTTGCCCGTGCCACGCAATTCTGCGTTGGACTGACGCAATCCGGCACCTAGCCGAAAGCCTGAACCTGTTTCAAGGAAACCCATGATTTCGACCGGTACCACCGTGAAGTCAATGCTGCCATCGTAGCCCATGGGTGAGTTGGCCGAGTGCCCAATGGAGCCTTGAAGCGTGAATTGCGGACTCAGCCGGTACTCGGCACCAATGCGTTGCTGAAAGCCCGTGCCGGACTTAATCTGGAAGGGCAGGACGCTTTTGGTCTTCTCGTTGGTGATGGTTCCAGACGCAATGGTTTCG
>CAIQEX010000029.1 GCA_903870955.1 uncultured beta proteobacterium | reverse complement strand
TCTCCTGACCCTGGCTTCCCGCATCACCGGCCTGGTGCGCGAACTTCTGGTCGCCTCGACCTTTGGCGCCAGCGCCATGACCGACGCCTTTAATGTGGCGTTTCGCATTCCCAATCTGTTTCGCCGACTGTTTGCCGAGGGCGCCTTCAGCCAGGCTTTTGTGCCGGTGCTGGCGGCCAGCAAGGCCCAACACGGTGACGAGGCCACGCACCGGTTGATCGACCATGTGGCGACCCTGCTGACCTGGGTGCTGCTCGTGACCTGTGTGCTGGGCGTGATCGCATCGCCGCTGTTGGTGTGGCTGATGGCGAGCGGCTTGAAGCAAAACCCCCAGGGTTATGACGCGGCGGTGTTCATGACCCGTTTCATGTTTCCGTATATCGGCTTCATGTCGCTGGTGGCGCTTTCGTCTGGCGTGCTGAACACCTGGAAGCGCTTTGCGGTTTCCGCCGCCACCCCGGTGCTGCTGAATATCTGCATGATTTCGGCCGCCTGGCTGCTTGCACCCTGGTTCAAGGCCCGCGGCATTGAACCCATTTATGCCATGGGTGTGGGGGTGATGGCCGGTGGCATGTTGCAGCTTGGCGTACAGATTCCGGCGCTGAAAAAGTTGGGTTTGTTGCCGCACATCGCGCTGAATCGGGCTGGCATTCGGGCCGCGATTGCCGACCCTGGCACGCGGCGCATTGGCAAACTGATGATGCCGGCGCTGTTGGGCGTGAGCGTGGCGCAGATCTCACTGCTGATCAACACGCAAATTGCGTCTCACTTGCCCACAGGCAGTGTGAGCTGGCTGACCTACGCCGACCGCTTGATGGAATTTCCCACCGCGATGTTGGGCGTCGCGCTGGGCGTGGTGCTGATGCCACAACTGGCCGCAGCCAAGGCAGCGGGCGATGCCGAGCGCTATTCCGCCTTTCTGGACTGGGGCTTGCGCATCGTCGTGGTGCTGGCCGTTCCCTCGGCCATCGGCTTGATGATCTATGCGAAACCGATGGTTGCCGTGCTGTACCACAACGGCGCTTTCACGGCCAACGACGTGGAGCAGACGACGCTGGCGCTCATGGGTTACGCGGCCGGGTTGATCGGCTTGGTGGCTATCAAGGTGCTGGCTCCGGGCTATTACGCCAGCCAGGACATCAAAACGCCGGTGCGCATTGCCGTGCTGATTCTGGTGCTGACGCAGGTCATGAACATGGTGTTGGTGCCCATATTTCATGTGGCGGGATTGTCGTTGTCGATTGGTCTCGCGGCATTGCTGAATGCAGGCTTATTGTTGACGGGTTTGATGCGGCGCGGTACCTTTAAGCCAGAGCCGGGTTGGGGAAAGTTTTTGTTGCAGGTGCTGGCGGGTAGCGCACTTTTGGTTATTTACTTGTTGTGGGCATCCCAGGCTTTTGACTGGATTGCCCTGCGCAGTGAAGGCTGGAAGCGCGCGGGCTTGCTGGGCGCGACACTGGTGGGTGCTGCGGTGCTTTACCTCGGGGCAGTGTGGGCTGCCGGGCTGAATCCACGGCAATTTTTGCGTCGTTGAAGGGGTGGAGATGCAAGAGCGAGTAGGGCCATGAATCTGTCATACGATGTGCCGACACCGCTGGATTACTTTGCCTCATTGGTGCAGAGTGATGCGAACTTTGCCCTGTTTGAAGCCGCTGTCAGCTTGGCGCAGGACGAATACCCGGAGCTGGATGTGCAGGCCGTGCTGGGTGAAGTGGATGGCTTGCTGGAGCGCGTGCGCCGACGTTTGCCAGCCGATGCCGGGCAGTTGCAAAGACTGCGCATGTTGAACCAGTTCTTTTTCAAGGACCTGAACTTCGGCGGCAACCACAACAATTACTACGACCCGGAAAACAGCTTTGTGCATGTGCTGCTGCGCACACGCCGGGGCATTCCGATTTCGCTGGCCCTGTTGTGGATGGAGTTGGCCCAGGGGCTGGGTCTGTCGGTGCGTGGAGTCGCGTTCCCGGGCCACTTTATGGTCAAGGTCAATTTGCCCATGGGCCAAGCCGTGATTGATCCCATGAACGGGCAATCGCTGAGCCGCGAAGAGTTGTCAGAACGTCTGGAGCCCTACCGCGCGCCCAACGTCCTGATGGAAGATATGGAAGCCCCTTTGGGCCTGTATCTGCAAAGTGCGCCGCCGCGCGACATCATTGCGCGCATGTTGCACAACCTCAAAGAAATCTACCGTACCCAGGAAGACTGGCCGCGCATGCTGGCGGTGCAAGAGCGGCTGATTGTGCTGCTGCCTGAGTCCTGGTCCGAGTACCGCGACCGGGGCCTGGCCCATGCCGAGATGGGCAACACCGAGCAGGCGCTGGCCGATCTGGAGTGCTACTTGGTGCACACCGAAAGTCTGGTCGATGTGAATGCCATTGCCGACCGGGTCGATGAACTCCGGCGCGAGGGCGATTAGGCATTTTTTTAGTTCATCGTCTGCGACGGTGTTCCCTCTGGCCCAAACTGGCGCCAAGCCCGCCGCAGTTGCGTGTCTGAAGTGAATCCGGCCATTTCAGCGGCCTGTGTCACGTTACGGCCACTGCGCAGTGCCTGTTGCGCCACCGCCAGCCGAATTTGGCGCAAATAGGCCAAAGGTGCTACGTCGGTGTGTTCCACGAACAGGCGTGTCAGATGGCGTGGCGAGGTATGACCGATAGCCGACATGGCCGTCAAATCCCAATCTCGCGCCGGTGCATGGCTGACCGCGTCCTGCACGCGGTGCAGGGCAGGGTGCAAATGGTTGCGATGGGCCAGAAAGGGCGAGAGCTCCGGGTCCTGCGGCCCGCGTCGCATGGCCACCACCATGGTCTGGGCCACTTGGGCCGCTAGGGCCGGTCCGCAAACCTGGCTGATGCGGTGCAGAAACAGGTCCACGCC
>CAIQEX010000028.1 GCA_903870955.1 uncultured beta proteobacterium | reverse complement strand
CAAGTGGTTGGCTGCGACCTTGCCCTGCTCGAAGAGGGGCGCCACCAGACCATAGGCAATGCCCCGGTGGGCTGCACATTCACCGACACTGTAGATGCGCGCATCGGTCACGGTCTGCATGGTGTCGTTGACCACGATGCCCTTGTCCACATGCAGGCGCATGCTTTGCGCCAATGCGGTGTTGGGGCGAATGCCAACCGCCATGACCACCAGATCCGCCGGGACTTGCGAGCCGTCCTTGAATTGAATCGCCTTGACGCGACCGCCCTTGCCTTCGTCCTCGGTGCCGATTAGCTCCTGGGTCTGTGCACCCATCAGAAATTTCAGGCCGCGCTCTTCCAGCGACCGGCGCAGCAGACCACCGGCCACGCTGTCAAGCTGGCGTTCCATCAAGGTCGGCATCACATGCACCACCGTGACGGTCATGCCGCGCAGCATCAGGCCATTGGCGGCTTCAAGCCCCAGCAGGCCACCACCAATCACCACCGCATGTTTGAAACGCGTGGCGGCGTCAATCATGGCGTTGGTGTCGGCAATGTCGCGGTAGGCGATCACACCTTCGAGGTCTTTGCCGGGCACGGGCAGGATGAAGGGGTTGGAGCCGGTGCACAGCAGCAGGCGGTCGTAAGCAGCCTCGGTCACGCTGCCATCGGCGGCCGTGGCGCGCACGATGCGTTTGACGCGGTCCACTTCGGTAACGGTCTTGCCAGCATGCAAAGTGATGCCGTTTTCCGCGTACCAGCTGAAGGGGTTGAGCACGATCTCATCCAGCGTCTGCTCACCGGCCAATACCGGGCTCAGCAAAATGCGGTTGTAGTTGGGGTGCGGCTCGGCACCAAACACGGTGATGTCGTAGAGCTCGGGGGCGATCTTCAACAGTTCTTCAATTGTGCGCACACCGGCCATGCCGTTGCCGACCATGACCAGCTTTTGCTTCTTTAGCGGGGGCAAGTTCATGTCCATGATCAGGCCGCCTTTTCTACGTGGGCTTGACGGGTATAGAGGAAGTCAATCACCGCTTTGCGATAGCCAAGATATGCCGGGCTATCGGCCAGCGCCACGCGTGAACGCGGTCGCGGCAGGTCCACATGCAGCACCTCGCCAATCGTGGCGGCGGGGCCATTGGTCAGCATCACAATCCTGTCGGACAGCAGCACAGCTTCGTCCACATCGTGCGTCACCATCACCACCGTGCTGTGCGTGCGGGCGACGATCTCCAGCAGTTCATCCTGCAGCTTGGCGCGGGTTAGTGCGTCGAGTGCGCCAAAGGGTTCGTCCATCAATAAAACCTTGGGCTCCATGGCCAGGGCACGGGCAATGCCCACGCGCTGTTTCATGCCACCGGAGATTTCGCCAGGGCGCTTTTGCGCTGCAGTGGTAAGGCCCACCAGAGCCAGCGCGGCATCGGTGCGGGCCACCAGTTGGGCCTTGTTTTCGGACGCAGCGCCGGTGCTTTTCGAGGCCGCACCAAAGACGCGCTCGACACCCAGATAGACGTTCTCGAAACAGGTCAACCACGGCAGCAGCGAATGGTTCTGAAACACCACCGCGCGCTCGGGGCCGGGGCCGGCAATCTCACGGTTCGCGCACAGCAGATGGCCTTCGGTCGGCCTGGTCAAACCGGCGATCAGGTTCAGCAATGTGGACTTGCCGCAGCCGCTGTGGCCGATCAAGGTCACAAACTCGCCCTTGGCCACCGTCAGGTTGATATCACGCAGCGCGGGGAAGGAACCCTTCTTGGTCTTGAAGGTCTGGGCCACGTTCTGGATCTCGATGAACTTGGCGGTCAGGTTGGCAATGCTCATGATTTCACCTCTTCGAATGTGAATGCGGATGCGACCTTAATCAGGGCGTATTCGAGAATCAGGCCGACGATGCCGATGACAAAAATGGCGATGATGATGTTCTTGACGTTGAGGTTGTTCCACTCGTCCCAAACCCAGAAGCCGATGCCCACGCCACCGGTCAGCATCTCGGCCGCCACGATCACCAGCCAGGCCGTGCCCACGGCCAGTCGCACGCCGGTCAACATATACGGCAGCACCGAGGGAAACAGAATCTTGGTGACGATCTTCCACTCGGAGAGATTCAGCACGCGGGCCACGTTCATGTAGTCCTGCGGCACGCGCTGCACGCCGACTGCGGTGTTGATGACCATGGGCCAGATCGAGCAGATAAAGATGGTCCAGATGGCCGCTGGATGGGCGCCTTTGAACACCAGCAGGCCAATCGGCAACCAGGCCAGCGGCGACACTGGGCGCATCAAACTGATGAGCGGGTTGAACATGCGGCGCATGAATTCAAAGCGGCCGATGACAAAGCCCGCCGGAATGCCGACCAGTGCTGCCAGGCCAAAGCCCAGTGCCACGCGCTGCAACGAGGCCAGCACATTCCAACCCACGCCCTGGTCGTTCGGGCCCTTGCGGTAGAACGGATCGCTGAAGATGGTGATGGCCTGTTTGGCCGTTTCCAATGGAGTCGGAATGCTGCTCGCCGTGGCCATGCTGACGATGGACCAGATCAATACCAACAACACGAGACCCAGCACCGGCGGCATGACGGCCATCAACAGGCCGTTCCAGTCGTAGCCGGACTTGGCCTCCGCACGGGGCACCGGGGCAGGCGTGGCAGCGACGGGCAGCGGCTTGGCCGCGGCAACAGAAGTAACCACCTTCATAGCAGCCACAT
>CAIQEX010000027.1 GCA_903870955.1 uncultured beta proteobacterium | reverse complement strand
TTGACTTTGACCGAAGGTAAGTACCACCAGGTCAAACGCATGCTGGCGGCGGTCAGCAACCGGGTTGAGGGCTTGCACCGCTCTCAAATTGGCGGTCTGGCATTGCCGGCTGACCTGGCGCCGGGCCAATGGCGTTGGCTGAGCGCACAGGACTTGGCCAGTATGGCGGGTGCTTGAAGGGATTCTTGCAACATGCTTCGGATTCGACTCCTCCCCACGATTTGCGCCCTGATCGCATGTGTCGGGGGCAGGGCTCCCGCCGTGGCAGCCGAAGCGCCCAAACCCACGAACTGTGCCAATCCGGTGTACCTGTTGGTCGATCCAGCTTCCATGGACTATGCGCCCCGGATTACCGAAGTTCTGCGGCGCGAGCAGGTCAAGGTCGGCTTTCTGGTGTCTAACCAACACACCAAAAACGGCGAGGGTAGCTTGGGAAACCTGTGGGGCGGCTGGTGGAAACTGGTGGCCGACCAGGGTCACGATTTCATCTCCCATACCTATGACCATGTGTCCTGGCGCGCTGATTTGCCGGGTTACCGGCCGGCCTTTCGCATGAAGCCTGCGACGGGCGCGTTTGAAGGTCGCGAGTTCACCTTCGAGCCGCCCAAGTTGTGTGAGCAGATTGACCACGCGGCACGCCGCGTTGAAGACTTCACGGGCAAGAAGTCATTGCCGCTGTTTCATTTGCCGGGCGGTCTGGTGTCACCGAAGTTGGTGGCGAGTGCTGCTGCGTGTGGCTTCGCACATGTTGGCGTGACCAAAGGACGGACGCTATCCAGCGGGGTCGCGTTGAAATCCGTGCTGCAGGACACCCGCAGCGGTGATGTGCTGCTGGCTGAATTGCACGCCGCCAATGGTGCCGAGCCCTGGGCGTTGAACAACTTGGAGCCCTTGATTCGCGGGCTTAAGGAACGTGGCCTGTGCTTTGAGTCGCTGCGCAAACAGCCCGATTTGAAAGACTGGATCGCAACCCACGGCGGCTAAGCGCTTGCCGTATGCTCGGTGTATGAACCTGTTTCTGGACTCTTTCTGGCGTGCCATTGCGTACTGCTTTTACCCGCGCGTGATCGTGCTGTCGCTGTTGCCATTGGCGTTGGTGATTGCGCTGAGCCTGGGCCTGGGCTACTTTTTTTGGGACGCGGCCCTGGATCAGGTGCGTATCTGGATCGACGCCTTTTCCTATATCAACATGGTCTGGCAATGGCTGGAGAACATGGGCGCGGGCAAGTTCAAAGCGGTGTTGGCGCCCCTGCTGGTGGTGATCGGCGCAACGCCGGTGATTGTGGTGATGTCCATGCTCGCGGTGGCCTTGCTGATGACGCCGGCCGTGGTGAATCTGGTGGCGCGCAATCGCTTTTCTGCCTTGGAAACCCGGCATGGGGGTAGCTTGGCTGCCAGTTTGGTGTGGTCCCTGTTTTCGACCCTGCTGGCCGGTTTCGCGCTGCTGATTTCTTTGCCTTTATGGCTCATTCCCCCGCTGGTTCTGATATTGCCACCCTTGATTTGGGGCTGGCTCACCTACCGCGTGATGGCCTTTGACGCACTGGCCCAGCACGCCACTGCAGAGGAGCGCAAAGCGCTGTTCCAGCGCCACGGCGGCTGGCTTTTGCTGATGGGCGTGGTGTGCGGTTACATGGGGGCGTCACCCAACCTGATTTGGGCCATGGGTGCGGGTTTTGCCCCTGCATTTGTGCTGCTGGCGCCGGTGGCTATCTGGATTTATATGCTGGTGTTCGCCTTTGCATCGCTCTGGTTCAGCCATTTTTGCCTGGCCGCCCTGCAGGCTATGCGCTTGCAAGCTGCGTCGGGCGTGGTGGTGGACGCGCCTGTGGCAGATCCGGTTCAGAGTCCAACTGCGCAGGACGCCAGCGCCATAACCTGGAAAGACGTTCAATGAACTTTGGAATCATCATCATCGGTGACGAAATCCTGTCGGGTCGGCGTGAGGACAAACACCTGGCCAAGACGATTGCGTTGTTTGCCGAGCGTGGTTTGCAGTTGGCCTATGCCGACTATGTGGGGGACTCACCAGAACGCATCACCGCCACCTTGAAGCGCGCGTTTGCGTCGGGTGACGTGGTGTTTTCTTTTGGTGGCATTGGTGCGACGCCGGACGATCACACGCGCCAATGCGCCGCTGCCGCTTTGCAGCGCCCGCTGGTTCTGCACCCGCAAGCCAAATTGCTGATTCAGGAGCGCATGCAGGACATTGCGCGTGAAAAAGGCCTCCCCTACGAGCCCGACCGCGATGACAACCTGCACCGCCTGAATATGGGCGTGTTCCCGGAAGGGGCCGGCATCATCCCCAACCCCTACAACAAGATTCCTGGTTTTAGTTGTGCGGGTGAAGGCGGAGGCTTTGTACATTTCGTGCCGGGGTTTCCCGTAATGGCCTGGCCGATGGTGGAGTCAGTGCTGGATACAAAGTACACGGCGCATTTCCGTCGCGACGCCTGGCAGGAGAACTCCATCATCGTTTTCGGCGCAATGGAGGCGTCGCTTACGCCGCTGATGGAGCGCATCGAAGAGGCGCATGCGGTCAAGGTTTTCAGTTTGCCCAGCGTGGACCATCCCGAATACGGCCGCCACATCGAACTGGGTGTCAAGGGCGAACCGGCAGTCGTACAAGTCGCATACGTTGAGTTGGTAGAGGCACTACGGGCGATGCAAATTCCATTGGGCCCCGAAGTGGTGCGTAAATAACAATGCACCATTTTGATGCAAAAGTGGGCGACGTGCTTTTGGTGCATTTGTCACCCGAGACCCACTACTTGTAGCCTGCAGCGCCCGAAGGTACTCAATCTCAGGGCAAAATATGGTGCATTCCTAAATTGAAGCACCAGAGTGTTCTGGCACAAAAGCTGCATTGAGGAATTCGAAGATATTTTTTTAACCGTGCAACAGGAGTATTTGATGGCCAAGACCGTCGCAGACGTGATGAAGATGGTGAAAGAAAGTGAAGTCAAGTTTGTTGA
>CAIQEX010000026.1 GCA_903870955.1 uncultured beta proteobacterium | reverse complement strand
TACGAACGTGCCGTGCTCACCGGCGGCCCGTTGGGCATCATGCAAGCTGTGATGGACAACGTGGTGCCCTACATCCACGACCGCAAGCAGTTCGGTCAGTGCATTGGCGAGTTCCAGCTGATTCAGGGCAAGGTGGCCGATATGTACACCGTGCTGCAGGCCGGGCGTTCCTTCGCCTACACCGTGGCCAAGAATCTGGACTTGCTCGGCACCGAGCACGTACGCCAGGTGCGCAAGGACTGTGCCTCGGTGATCCTGTGGACGGCCGAGAAAGCCACCTGGATGGCGGGCGAGGGCGTTCAGATTTTTGGTGGCAATGGCTACATCAACGAATACCCGTTGGGTCGCCTGTGGCGCGATGCCAAGCTGTACGAGATCGGTGCGGGCACCAGCGAAATTCGCCGTATGCTTATCGGGCGCGAATTGTTCGCTGAAACCATGTAAATGCTCACCCAGATCCGCCTCACACTCATTCGCTTTTTTAACGGCATCCAGCTCGGCCTGGTGCGCGCTTGGCTGTTGGTGCTGCCTTTGGTGCTGGTGCTGTCGCTGATTCGTTGGGGCCAGATCTTTCACTTCTGGCCCTCGGGTTACAGCACACCGGTGTCGGATGTGTTGACGGTGGCGTGGCAGGGGTTCCGGTTCGATTTGAAGGTCAGCGCGATTGCCGGCTTTGTCCTGCTGCTGGTGCTGCCCTGGGTGTCCGAGCGGGCCTACAAGCGCATTGCCGCCGTGCTGGCCTTTGTGTTTGTGTTGCTCTCGATGATCAACCTGCACTACTTCGGCTTTTACAAAACGCCGATTGATTCACTGGTTTTCGGTCTGGTGGAAGACGACACCAACGCCGTGCTCAAGACCATCTGGCACGACTTTCCCGTTATCACATCGTTGCTACTGGTAGCCGCTCTGAGTTGGGGTGCGCTCCATGTGCACCAGCGCGTGGTGGCGCGGGCTGCACCGGCGGGTGTATTGCGTGGTCGCAGCAGTTGGCTGCGTGGACTCTTCATCTTTGTGGCCTTCTGGGGTCTGGTGTTTGCGGGCAAAGGCACGCTGCGCGAAATGGCCTTGCAGCGCCAGCACCTCACCGTCACCACCTCGCAGTTTTTGAACGACATGGTGCCCAACGGTGTCATCGCCCTCAAATACGCCTGGGATAGCCGGGGCCAATCGCAAAACCTGC
The DNA here is from genome assembly GCA_903870955.1 of uncultured beta proteobacterium. Classification (GTDB taxonomy): domain Bacteria; phylum Pseudomonadota; class Gammaproteobacteria; order Burkholderiales; family Burkholderiaceae_C; genus Allorhodoferax. The sequence continues at coordinate 2,691 of CAIQEX010000026.1, read as the reverse complement.
AAGACCCCTTGGTGGGTCTCAAGGTGATGGGTTTTGATTCGGCGCGTGCCGCAGCCGAGGTATTGGGTCTGCCACATGGCAGCGATGCCGAGGTCAAAGCTGCCTTGACCGCGCATCCGGCTTTGCCATCGGGTACGCCCAAGAAGAACCTGCTTTTCTTTCTGATGGAGTCCTGGAGCGCCGAGCCGATGCTCTACCAAAGCCCGCAGTTTGATGTGCTGGGCCGCATGGCGCCCACGCTGGAGCACGCCTGCCATTTCAGCAATTTCGATTCAGCCCATGCGGGCACACATCCCAGCCTGGAAGCCATCCTGTTCTCCACGCCCATCACACCGTTGACGCTAGGCGATATAGGGCGCAAACCCATCCCCTGGGCGACGGCAAAAATTGCGCGCGATGCCGGTTATCGCACCTTGTTTGTTTCCTCCGTGCGGGCCGGTTGGCGGGGGTTGGACCGGGTGCTGCAAGCCCAGGGCTTCGACGAAATCATTGACGCCAATTCGCTGAAAGAAGCCTACCCGGAAGCCACTCTGGGCCTGTGGGGCGTGTGGGATGACTACGTCTTCAAGTACCTCAGTAAACGCATGGCACAGCCATCTGATAAACCGCTGTTTGTGTTTGTGCTGACCTCCACCAACCACCCGCCTTACGACCTGCCGCCGGAATACAAACGTGTGCCGCGTGACATGGCGCTGTGGAAGGGCGAAACCAGTTCCGACACGCTGCTGCCGAATCTGGACACCTACCACTATGCCGCCGACCTGCTGGGTGGATTTGTGCAGGAAATGCAAAAAGGCCCGCACAAGGCCGACACCGTGATTGCCGCTACCGGCGACCACAACGTGCGCTCCTTTGGTGTCTATGCCGAAGCCAGTCGCCACTACCTGATCCGCCAGGTGCCGTTTGTGATCTGGGGCGAAGGCTTGCAATGCGGCAACCAATTGGCTCTGCCCGCCAGCCACCGCGACATGTTCAACACCCTCTTTCCGCTGGCCGGAATTGAAGGCCCCTACATGAACGCCGGGCGCAATCTGTTGCAGTCTGGCACGGAAACTGCTGATCCCATCAACGCGCCCCGAGCCATGTTTTTTACGGGCGAAGCCCGCAACGCCCAAGGCATGTGGCAACTCGGAAACAAGGGCAGCTTCGTCTGCACCGCCGCCAAGCCTGCTGAGCATTGCGAGTTCAACGCCAAAGACGACCAGCAGGAGCGCGCCCGTTATGGACTTTTGGACTGGAACGTGCGTATCTCCTTGCGTAAAGAAACCAAACAATGACTGAACTAAACAATCTTTTCGCCAACAACCGTGCCTGGGCGGCCGACATCGTCCGCAAACGCCCCGGCTTCTTTACCGGCCTGGCCAACCAACAGCGTCCCAAATACATGTGGATCGGTTGCTCCGACAGCCGCGTGCCAGCCAATGAAATTACCGGCCTCGATCCGGGTGAAGTGTTCGTGCACCGCAACGTGGCCAACGTGGTGGTGCACTCCGACCTGAACGCGCTCTCCACCATCCAGTTCGCGGTGGAACGCATCAAGGTCGAGCACGTCATGGTGGTGGGTCACTATGGTTGCTCGGGCGTGCAGGCCGCGCTCGAAGGCGCGCGTATTGGCCTGGCCGACAACTGGTTGCGCCACATTCAGGATGTGCGCGACCGGCATCGTGACGTGATGGAGGCCATGCCCGACCACGGCCGCGCCGCCGCCTTGTGCGAGCTCAACGTCATCGAGCAGGTGATGAATGTGGCGCAAAGCACCGTGCTGCAGGACGCCTGGGCGCGCGGCCAAAACGTGACGTTGCACGGCTGGGTTTATGGCCTGAGCGATGGTCTGCTGCACGACCTGCACATGACCATCACCGGCGAGTCCGATCTGGATGTGTTGTACCGCGAGGCGGTGTCTGGCGTGCGGTTGATGCCGCGTATGAATACCTAGCGCTTAGCTTGCCACCTGCGGAATACGGGTTTTCAGATGGGCTCGCATGCTGACCTGAAGCGGCACTTCTGTCACAATTGACGTTTACGTAAACGTCAATTGCAGAGGAGCCCCTACATGTCTGAATCCATTGTCATCGTCAGCGCCGCCCGCACCCCGATGGGGGCTTTTCAGGGCGACTTTTCATCCCTGGCCGCCCATGACCTGGGTGGAGCCGCCATCAAGGCCGCTGTCGAGCGCGCGGGCATCAGCCCTGACTTGGTGACCGAGGTGATTTTTGGCAATTGCCTCATGGCCGGCCAAGGGCAGGCACCGGCGCGGCAGGCGGCATTCAAGGGCGGACTGCCCAAGAGTGCCGGTGCGGTGACGCTGTCGAAGATGTGCGGTTCCGGCATGCGCGCGGCGATGATTTGCCACGACATGCTGCTGGCAGGAAGCCACGACGTGCTGATCGCCGGGGGCATGGAGAGCATGACCAACGCGCCTTACCTGTTGCCCAAGGCCCGTGCCGGCATGCGCATCGGCCACGACCGCGTGATGGACCACATGATGCTTGACGGTCTGGAAGACGCCTACGAGCCCGGTCGCTCCATGGGCACCTTCGGCGAAGACTGCGCGGCCAAATACAGCTTCACCCGCGAACAGCAGGACGCCTTCGCCACCGCCAGCGTGCAGCGCGCCCAGGCTGCCATCCAAAGCGGTGGTTTCGCCGCCGAGATCACCCCGGTCACCGTGAAAACGCGTGCCGGTGAAGT
>CAIQEX010000025.1 GCA_903870955.1 uncultured beta proteobacterium | reverse complement strand
CGTGCACAGAATCCGGCTTATCGGTGGGCTTCACACTTTTCTGACCATTTTTGGGTTATGGTTACTGCATTGAACGCCATTAATTGGAGGTCTTATGCGACATGTACGCGAGTTGTTAAACACCCAGAACCCTGTATGGAGTCTGAAGCCACAAGACAGCGTGTTTGAAGCACTCAAAATTCTGTCAGATCACGATGTCGGTGCTTTGATGGTGATGGATGAAGGCAAGCTTGTGGGCATCCTGTCCGAACGCGACTACACCCGCAAAATTGCCCTGGCTGGCAAGGCATCCAAGGAAACTTTGGTCAGCGACATCATGACCGCCAAAGTCCTTACCGTGGATGCGCATACCCGGGCTGAAGATTGCATGGCATTGATGAGCCAAAAGAAGATTCGCCACCTGCCAGTCGTGGACGGAGACAAGGTTTTGGGCATGATCTCCATCCGCGATCTGCTTGACGAGATCATTTCGGAACAGGAGGCCACCATCAGCCAACTGCAGTCCTACATCGCATCCTAGACTGAGCTTAGAACTTCTCAAAAGGACTGAGAAAACGCCATTGCCCCACGGGCAAATCGGTGAGCGCCATGCGGCCCAAGCGAATGCGGCGCATGGCCTGCAATTCCAGGCCCGCTCTATCGCAAAGGTAAGCCACCAGACCGGGATGTGCGCCCTTGATGGCAAAGCGTAACTTGCTCAGTTCCGGCGTGGAACTGTTGACGCTGAACTTGACCTGAGGCAACGGATTGCGCTCATCGTTGAGCGCCCGGGCTATTTTTTGCAACGCGTCGGGGGCTATTTCTCCGGTGACATCGGCAATGATTTCGTGCTCCATCGAACCCAGATCTTCGCTGAGCTTGCGCGTCGTGCGCCAATCCTGGGTGAATACGACCAAGCCACTGGCCCCCGTCTCGAGGGGAACTTCCGCTTCCAAGTGTAAAAAATGGCGCTTCAGCGCACGAATTTCTGATTGGTCATTGCTGTAGCGGTTGGCCAGGGTCAGAAGGGTGCGCGCATTGGGGATTTGTGGCTTGTGCGCCTTGCCTCTGGCATTGCGTGACCCACGGCGCGGGTCTGCAGCGTCGTTTTCCTCGTCGTCTTCATCATCTTCTTCTTCCACGCCGTCAAGCCAGCCCGAGGGCTTGTGCAGAATCAGCGTGATATCCGCGCTATTCAGGAGCGTGGCTTCCGGCGAGACGGTGACCGTTTGCTGCTGCACGCGAAATGGCGGGTCCTCAACCACCACGCCATTCACCATGACCCAGCCGCCTTCGATGTATTGCTCGGCTTCGCTGCGTGAGCAACCCTTCAGTGCCATGACGCATTTGGACAGGCGCTCGCCTTCGCTCTGTGCCGCCACGGCGGGTTTGGGGTCGCGGTCTACGGTGCGCGGGCGGTTTCTGGGCTTGGCCTTTGATGGGGCCGCAAGATGATTGCTTGCTGCTGCAGGGGCTGGTCGGTTGCCCAATGGGTTGCCAGCGGCGTAGGCCGCCCGTTTGATGGCGCGGTTGGACTCGGGCCGGGCTGACTCAGTCGAGGCCGGGTGTTCGGCGCGTGCCGGTGGCTGACCTTCAGGTCGAGCCGCTCTTCGAAAAGTACTCATGGTGCGCTCGATTCATTGGAAGGGGTTTGCAATTGTTGTAGGTGTTCCACATGGGCGAGCAGGGAACGCTTGGCGACGGGCCAGAGCCTGGGGTCCACGTCGTCGTAGGCCAAGGGCAGCCACTGATCGGGGTCGCCATTGGGGTTGGCCTGCATCACCGCTTCGATTTTGGCTTCACGCCGCAAACGATGATTCTTCAGGTGCGCGATGGTACCTAAAGGGTCGGCAATGACATGACCGTGGGCCGGCAAGATGAATCCCACCTGCATCTCGGTGCATTGGGCTGTCAGCACATCCAACGAATGCAGGTAGTCACCCATATGACCATCCGGCTGGTCAATCACCGTGGTACTGCCGTTCAATATGTGGTCACCCGAAAACAGCAGTCCGTCCTCTTCCAGCAGCAAGCACACATGGTTGGCCGCGTGGCCCGGCGTAAAGATCACACGCAAACTATGCATTTCGCCATGTGAGGCGGCTGGCCCAAGCCGCAAGACTTGGCCGTTTTCCACTGCTTGGTCGGGTGTGAAGGCGCTGGCGGCGCGCGCCGTGGTTGCCGAGGGCAAGCCCAGGATGGCAGGAGCAGCGGGCGTCACCAGATTCTCCGCGCTCCGATCACCCATAGCGCATAGCAACTGCAAAGGCTTTGCACCTGGGGAGTGGTCGGGATGTGAGTGGGTACACACAATCATGCTGATATTGCCACCGCTTCCATCGGGAAAGCAGGCGGCCTGCCAGAGGCGTTGCACATGGTCAGCATCGGCGGGACCCGGGTCTATGGCGATAAAGCCGCTTTGGGCATCGCCCACCAGGTAGCTATTGGTGCCTGGGCCCGTCATCACACCGGGGTTGGGCGCGGTCAGGCGCTGCACGTTTTTCAGGATAAAGACAGGTGTGTCGGTCTGCCAATCGGCTGGCGCGGGTACGGGGCCCACTTCGGGATGGAGGGTTTGCGAGAGTCTGGGCATGCGGCCCATTTTGCAACCAAATGCGGGCTGCGCGCTGAACGCGTTCCTTTCTGGTGTCAGCGGATAATTGCGGCTATGCGAATTCCATTTACCAAAATGCAGGGTGCGGGAAACGACTTTGTTGTGCTCGATGAGACCCGCGGCCGCTTCGGCCTGACAACGGCGCAATACCGATTTCTGGGCGACCGCCATTTCGGCGTCGGTGCGGACCAGATTCTCACGGTGCGCCCGTCTCCGGCAGACGGCATTGACTTTGAATACGTGATCCACAACGCCGATGGCCGCGAAGTGGAACAGTGCGGCAATGGTGCGCGCTGCTTTGCACGTTTTGTGCGGGACAACGGCCTCAGCAGCAAGGACACCTTGCGCGTACAAACCATGAAAGGGGTCATCGCACCGCGCATTACCCCCGATGGGCGCGTGACCGTTGACATGGGAGCGCCGGGTTTTGAACCACAAGACCTGGCCTTTGATGCCAGCGGCCTGCAGCTTCAGCCCCAAGGCGATTGGGGAAACTGGTCGGTTTTACCCGCGGGCGCCTCAACTGAAGTGTTGCTCGCAACGGTTTCCATGGGCAATCCACATGCCGTGATCCAGGTCCCTGATGTGGACACGGCTGCGGTGGCAACGCTGGGGCCAGGCGTTCAAGCCAATCCGCGCTTTACGCAGGGCGTCAACGTGGGTTTTATGCAGGTGCAGTCGCGCGACAGCATTCGCCTGCGCGTCTATGAGCGCGGCGTAGGTGAAACCTTGGCTTGCGGTTCAGGTGCCTGCGCTGCCGTGGCGGCGGGCATTCGACTCGGCCTGCTGGCGCCCCAAGTGGACGTGCACACCCGTGGTGGCGTGCTGACAATTGCCTGGGCCGGTGGCGACGCGCCCGTGCTCATGACCGGTCCGGCCACCACCGTGTTTCGCGGTCAGATCGACGTGCCCGACAATCTCGCCGATTGACGTCGACTGACATCGACCGATGAATCGCATTTCTCCTATTTACTTTGATTGAGCTTCCATGAGCAACCCCCTGAACCAAGCGCTGGCGAATCCGATCACCGAAGACGACATTGCCAACTACCTGGCCAATACGCCTGATTTTTTCTTGCGCCACGCCGAACTGCTGGCGGCGGTGCAACTGACCAGCCCACACGGCAACCGGGCGGTCAGTTTGCAGGAGCGGCAGGCTGAAATGCTGCGCGAAAAAATCAAACTACTCGAGCAGCGCATCATGGAGATGATGCGCAATGGCAATGACAACGTGATCTTGTCCAACAAAATTCTGCGCTGGGCCGGAAGCCTGTTGCAGGACGGTGAACTGAGTCAACTGCCAAAGCAAATGGCCCGCGATATCGAACTGCAATTTGCGGTGCCGCAAGTTGGTTTGCGCCTGTGGGATGTCGATGCAGCGTATGCCGACGAACCCTATGCACATCCGGTAAGCGAGGACGTGAAACTGTTTGCCTCTTCCCTGACCGAACCATTTTGTGGCTTGAACACCGGCTTTGAGTCGGTCAGTTGGCTGGACTCGCCGCAGGCCATTACCTCGCTGGCCCTGATTCCTTTGCGTTTGGGCACGGGCGGCGCGAATACCCCGGCTTTTGGTTTGTTGGTGCTGGCCTCCAGCGATGCCCAGCGCTTCACCAGTGGCATGGGCACCGACTTTTTGGCCCGTATCGGCGAGTTGGCCAGCGCGGCGCTCTCCCGGCTGCGTTAAGGCCGTCCAAGCTGACGTCCATGCCCGAAGCCACGGCTCTGGTCGAAAAGTACCTGGAGTATGTGCGTGTCGAAAAGCGTCTGGCATCCCGCACGGTGGAGTTGTACGCGCTCGATTTAGGCAAGCTTCAACGTTACGCGGCACAGGCTTCGGTAGACCTGCTGGCGGTGCGCAACCCGCACATCCGCCGCTGGGTGGCCCAGATGCACAGCGGTGGGCGCAGTGGCCGGGGCATCGCTTTAATTCTCTCGGGTTGGCGCGGGTTTTATGCCTGGCTTGGCCGCCAGGGGCTGGTGGCCAGCAACCCGGTGCAGGACGTGCGGTCGCCCAAGGCCCCCAAGCCACTGCCCAAGGCGCTGGGTGTGGACGATGCCGTCCAGTTTGCCGATTTTCAAAGTGATGACGACCCCTGGCTGGAGGCGCGCGACTGTGCCATGGTGGAGTTGCTCTACGGCAGTGGTCTGCGCGTAGGCGAACTCATTGGCCTGGATGTGGAAGCCAGCAGCACGGCGCGCGGATGGGTCGATCTGCAGGCCGCTGAAGCCCATGTGCTGGGTAAAGGCTCTAAACGCCGCACCGTGCCGGTTGGCAAGACCGCTATCGCCGCGCTGGAGCGCTGGTTGGCGCTGCGCGGCCCCATGGGCACCGCGCAGGCCTTGCCTGTACATGCTACCCAGGCGGACGCAGCCCGTGCCCTTTTCAATGGCCGCAATGGCACACGCCTGACGGCTCAATCGGTCTGGCAGCGCCTGCGTCGCCGCAGCCTGCAAGCCGGCGTGGTGACCCCGGTGCACCCGCACATGCTGCGCCACAGCTTTGCCAGCCATGTGTTGCAAAGCAGCGGCGACCTGCGTGCCGTGCAGGAGTTGCTGGGTCACGCCAACATCACCACGACCCAGGTCTACACGCGGCTGGACTTCCAGCATCTGGCCAAAGCCTATGACGCGGCACATCCGCGGGCGCACCTCAAAGGTAAACCGAAGCCCTAACGCCAAGGGGCGACAATAGCGCCCATGAAAATGATTCGTCTGCGCGCCGGTAAAGAGCGCTCCCTGTTGCGTCGCCACCCCTGGATATTTGAGTCTGCCATCGCCAAAGGCGGCGGGGATAGTGGTGAAACGGTCCGTGTGGAATCTGCTGAAGGGCAGTTTTTGGGCTGGGCGGCGTTCAGCCCGACTTCCAAAATTCGCGCCCGGATGTGGAGCTTTGACGAAAAGCAGCGCATCGACGAAGGCTTCTTTCAGGCAAGCATTGCCAAAGCGGTGCAGGCGCGCTCGCGCTTCGATATCCACAGTGACGGCGCACGACTGATCCATGGCGAGTCCGACGGACTGCCGGGGCTGATCGTGGACCGCTATGGCGATACGCTGGTGGCGCAGTTCACCTCGGCCGGTGTTGAGCGCTGGAAAGACGTTATTGCCGATGCCCTGCTGGCCGAGACTGGTTTGCGCAAACTCTATGAACGCTCAGACGCAAGTAGCCGCACGCTCGAAGGTTTGACCGAGCAAACGGGCTGGTTGCGCGGCGAGGGTGCGACCGACCTGGTGCTGCAGGAGCATGACTGGAAGCTGCACCTAAGCATTGCCACCGGTCACAAGACCGGCTTCTACCTGGATCAGCGCGATAGCCGCCACAAGTTCGCGAGCTACACCAGGCGGCTGAAGTTTCAAAACGTACTCAACTGCTTTTGTTACACCGGGGGTTTCAGCGTCGCGGCCCTGAGTGGCGGTGCCGGGCATGTCACCTCGATTGATTCCAGCGCGCCTGCGCTGGAACTGGGGGCCGCCAATGTCGCGCTCAATGGTTTTGAGGCCAGCCGTGCCACCTGGATGGATGCGGATGTCAATGCGTCGCTGCGTCAGTTTGGCCAGCAAGGCCGCACTTTTGACGCCATCATTCTCGATCCGCCCAAATTTGCGCCCACCGTAGCCCATGCGGAACGGGCTGCGCGTGCTTACAAAGACATCAACCGCCTGGCCTTCAAATTACTGGAGCCCGGCGGTGTGTTGTTCACCTATTCCTGTTCCGGCGGTATCAGCGCCGATCTGTTCCACAAAATCGTGGCCGGTGCCGGCTCCGATGCCGGCGTGGACGGCTTCATCACCGAGCGCATGGGCGGCGCGCCTGACCACCCCATGACCATCGCCTTCCCCGAAGGCGAGTACCTCAAAGGCCTCGTGGTAATGCGCAGATAAGTCCGTAAGCCCCCCTCTTGAATAGCCAGCTAAACTCCCCACCTGCTGATTTTTGGATTCCAAGCACCATGTCTCTTATTCCCGCGACCATCCTGACCGGCTTTCTGGGTTCGGGCAAAACTACGCTGCTCAAGCGCGTGCTGGCCGAGGCGCACGGTCAGAAGATTGCGGTCATCGAGAACGAGTTCGGCGAAGAAAACATCGATAGCGATATTCTGGTCAGCGACACCAACGAACAGATCATCCAGATGAGCAATGGCTGCATCTGCTGCACCATTCGTGAAGACTTGCGTGCCACTTTGCGTGATCTGGCCGAAAAACGGCGCAAAGGCGAGCTGGATTTTGAGCGTGTTGTCATCGAGACCACTGGTCTGGCCGACCCCGGCCCGGTGGCGCAGACTTTCTTTATGGACGATGAGGTGGCCGAGTCCTATTTACTGGACTCGATCTTGACCCTGGTGGATGCCAAACACGCCGAACAGCAACTCAATGACCGGCAGGAGGCGCGTCGCCAGGTCGGGTTCGCCGACCAGATATTCATTAGCAAGGCAGATTTGGTGTCCAAGGAGGACCTTGACGCACTGATGCACCGCGTGAAGCACATGAACCCCCGCGCTCCGCAGCGCGCCGTGCATTTTGGCGAGGTGGCTCTGAGTGAGGTGTTTGACCTGCGCGGCTTTAATCTGAACGCCAAGCTGGATATCGACCCGGACTTTCTGACGGAAGACACACATGACCACGAAGGTCACGACCATGACCATGCGCATGGAGTGCACTGCGACCATCCGTCCCACGCGCACGATGACCACGGGCATGGTCACCACCATCACCACGATGACGATGTAAAGAGTTTCGTCTTCAAGTCAGAGCGTGCCTTTGATGCCGCCAAGCTGGAGGATTTCCTGGGTGCCGTGGTCAACATTTATGGCCCGCGCATGCTGCGTTACAAGGGTGTTTTGCACATGGTGGGAACCGAGCGGAAAGTGATCTTTCAGGGTGTGCACCAACTCATGGGCAGCGATTTGGGTCCCCCTTGGGCAGAAGGGGAGGTGCGTAATAGCAAAATGGTGTTTATTGGCATCGACCTGCCCAAAGATATTTTGTTGCAGGGCCTGGAGCAATCTTTGGCTTAGGCAGTGTTTAATGGTGCCGTGTTAGCAGGGTGACAAAGTGCCGCGAATTGTGAAGGTGATGGATCATGGCGGGGAGTGGAATGATTGTCTCGATTTTGCAACTGATGGGTTTTCCAATTGCGAAACCTGTACACTCGCGCGCCGAAGAAACACCACGCAACGACTCATCAAAAGAACCAGTCGAGGCCCAAAGCGTCACGAAAGACACGCGGGCGAGTTCCACCAGGAGAGACAAAGTGAATGCCAAATCCGGGAAAGACCCCAAGTCCAAAGCCGTAACGGCCAAAGCGAAGG
>CAIQEX010000024.1 GCA_903870955.1 uncultured beta proteobacterium | reverse complement strand
TAGGCCAGGATGTTGTTGAACACCGGTGGGCTGTCGCGCGAGACCGTGGCCGAACCGGCCGTCATGGTCAGTGCAATGCCGGCCCGGGCGCGCTCCAGGTGGTAGGCCAGGTACTTGGCCTTGGGCATGCCGTCCTCCGGGTAGGCCGGCTCGTGCGAGGTGGTCATGATGCGGTTCTTCAACCGCAGATGTTTGAGCTGATAGGGCTGTAGCAGGGGGTCGTTTTCAGGGGACATTTTCAATACCACTGGTCGGTCATAGAGCTCTTTTTGCGGGCCACAAAATCTTTCAACGCCTCGTCCACCGCCACGTCCATAGGCGGTGCTTCGTACTCGGCAAGCGAAGCCTTCCAGCGTGTGTTGGCGCGCTGCGCACTGTCGGTTTTGCCCGCCTCGCTCCAGGATTCAAACGGCGTGTTGTCCGAGATGGTGGAATCGAAAAACGCCGTGGTGTAGTTGGCCATGGTGTGGGCGCTGCCCAGGTAATGGCCACCCGGTGTGACCTCCTGAAACGCACCCATGGCCAGCGTGTTGTCGTCCACCACCACACCACCGAGGTAGCTGTGCAGGGCGCCGCAGAAGTCGGCATCCATCATGAATTTCTCGTAGCTCATGGACAAGAGACCGTCCAAAAATCCGGCCGAATGCAGGATGAAATTCGCCCCGCAGTGGATTGCCGAGAGCATCGACATCACACTCTCCTGCATGGCCTGACCGTCCGGCAGCTTGGAGGTGGTGAACGATCCGGCACAGCGCAACGGCAGGTTCAAACGCCGTGCCAGTTGGCCGATCACCATCGAGCCAATGGCGGGCTCGGGTGTGCCAAACGTGGGGGAGCCGGAACGCAACGACATGCTGGAGAGGAAGTTGCCATAGATCACCGGCGCACCCGGCCGCTCCAGTTGCGTGATGGCGCAACCGACCATGGTTTCGGCATGCGCCTGCGCAATGGCACCGGCATTGGTCACCGGCCCCATGGCACCGCCCAGAATAAAGGGCACGATGACAGCGGCCTGATTGGCCCGCGCATAGGCACGCGCCGACTTGGTCATGGTGCCGTCCCACAAGAGCGGCGAATTCACATTGACGTTGCCGAGGATGACGCAGTTCTGGTCGACAAAGTCACGGCCAAAAAGAACCCGTGACATCTCGATCGAATCTTCCGCGCGCTCCTCGGACGTGATGCTGCCCATGTAGGCCTTGTCGGAGTAGCGCATGTGCGAATAGACCATGTCGAGGTGCCGTTTGTTGACCGGCACATCGGTCGGCTCGCACACCGTGCCGCCGCTGTGGTGCAACCACGGGCAGGCGTAGGCCAGCTTGATGAAGTTCTGAAAATCTTCCAGCGTGCCGTAGCGCCGGCCTTTGTCCAAGTCCATCACAAAAGGCGAGCCATAGGCCGGTGAGAACACCACGTTATTGCCACCGATTTGCACGCTGCGCGCCGGGTTGCGCGCATGCTGGGTGAACTCTTTGGGCGCTGTCTTCAATATCTCGCGCAGGTGACCGGGTTCAAACTTGACGCGCATTCCTTCGACCTTGGCACCCGCTTTGCGAAACAGCGCCAGGCATTCGTCGTCATCTCGGATGTCGAGGCCGACTTCGGCGAGGATGCGGTCTGACGTGGCTTCGATTTTCAGCAGGTTTTCTTCACCCATGACGTCATAGTTCGGGATATTGCGTTTGATATACGCCGGGCCGTTGATTTTGGCTTTGGGGTCGCGACGTTCGCGTCCTCCTGCGCGTCTGTGTTTCTTGTGCTCGGGTGCTGTTTCTGTTGCTGCTTCGGTTATTGCTGTGTCGATCATGTTTTTAGTCTCCTGTTTTTGTACCTGCCGGAGCGGGGTATGCCCGGCGGCTCATGGTGTCAAATGCCCACAAATCGCCGCCGGGCACACCCCACTCCGGCGAGTGGCTGGCGTTGCTGCGCTTGCCTGTCATATACCCAATGCGGCTCGTGCGAATCGCGTCTTTGTTTGTCACACTTTTGCCCTTAACTACTTTGCAGCAACGCACGGTTTCCATGGCTTTCATAGTTGGCTCACCACTCCGCAGCGCAAGCGCGTGTGGGGGGTATGCCGGTGGCCGATTTGTGCGTATGCCGCAGTATGAGGACACCGGCATACCCCCCACGCGCGCCCCCACAAAAGCAGGCGAGGCGAAGCCATCAATGCGACGAACAAAAAAATCCTTCACGACCGCATCCTCAAACCTTTCGGGTCGTACAAAGCACCGCCCTGCACTTCTGCTGCCACCCGAACTCCGTTGATCTCCACATCGACTTTGGTACCCGCAACGGCCAGCGCAACCGGCACATAGGCAAAGGCCATCGACAACCCCAGATGGTGGGCAAAGCCACCTGACGACACATAACCCACCGCTTCATCGCCAACCAAAACCGCCTCGTCATTCGACACATCCATGTCGGTGGCTTGCACGATGAGCGTCACCAGTTTTTTCTTCGGCCCGACCGAGCGCTCTTGCTCCGCTGCCTGCTTGCCGATGAACTCCTTGTCCCACTGAATGAAGATGTCCAGACCACTCTCGGCTGCAGTGAAGTCGGGCCGGTAATCCAGCGTCCAGACACCCCAGGCTTTTTCCAGGCGCATGCTCATCAAGGCGCGTGCGCCATACCAGCGCAAGCCCATCGATTCCCCGGCTTCATCAATCGCTTCAGCCAAGCGGCGCTGATACGGCGGCGTCACGTAGATCTCGTAACCCAGTTCACCCGAGAACGAGAGGCGCGCCACAATGGCAGGCACGCCGGCCACAAAGGTCTGGCGGATGTCCATGAACTTCCAGGCCTCGGCGCTGACATCGTCACGGCTGAGTGCCGCCAGCAGTTCACGCGAACGGGGGCCGGAGATCGCCACGCCGTGCAGATCGTCGGTGCAGTTCTTGTACGTCACGCCTGTGGCTGGCAGGTTCTGCTCGAACCAGCGGCGGTGGGCTTCCTGCATGGCACCCGAGCCAAACAGCATGAAATGGTCTTCGGCCAGACAGGCCACCGTCAGGTCGCCATACAACTTGCCCTTGGGTGTCAG
>CAIQEX010000023.1 GCA_903870955.1 uncultured beta proteobacterium | reverse complement strand
TCCGTGGCAAGGCCTTTTTGACCACGCTGGTGGACCTGCCGTTCTCGGTGTCGCCGGTGGTGGCGGGTCTGATCTATGTGCTGATGTTTGGTGCCCAGGGCTGGATTGGCCCCTGGCTGCAAGCGCATGACATCCGGATTGTGTTTGCCATTCCCGGCATCGTGCTGGCCACCATCTTCGTCACCTTCCCCTTCATCGCCCGCGAACTGATTCCGTTGATGCAGGCCCAAGGGACCGAAGAAGAACAAGCCGCGATTGTGCTGGGAGCCACCGGTTGGCAGACCTTCTGGCATGTCACGCTGCCCAACATCAAGTGGGGCCTGGTCTATGGCGTGATCCTGTGCAACGCACGCGCCATGGGCGAGTTTGGCGCGGTGTCGGTGGTGTCCGGCCACATCCGCGGCCAGACCAACACCGTGCCCTTGCATGTGGAAATTTTGTACAACGAATACCAGAGCGTGGCCGCCTTCGCCGTGGCCTCGTTGCTGGCCCTGCTGGCCCTGGTCACGCTGGTGATCAAGCAGATTGTTGAGTGGCGTTTTGAGCGCGACCAGAAGGCCGCTGCCGAATTACCACCTGAGCGGCCGCTAGCGACCACATCTGTCGCCACCGCCTGAACTATCCAAGAATTTTGAGAACGACACCATGAGCATCGCTATCCGCAACGTCAGCAAAGACTTCGGCAACTTCCACGCCCTGCGCGACGTCAGCCTGGACATTGAGTCCGGTGAACTGGTTGCATTACTCGGCCCCTCGGGCTGTGGCAAGACCACGCTGCTGCGCATCATTGCCGGTCTGGAAACAGCGGACCAGGGCAATATTCTGTTCAGTGGCGAAGACACCACCGACGTGCATGTGCGCGAGCGCAATGTGGGTTTTGTGTTCCAGCATTACGCGCTGTTCCGCCACATGAGCGTGTTTGACAACGTGGCCTTTGGCCTGCGTATGAAGCCACGCGCCACACGTCCATCGGAAGCGGTCATCAAACAAAAAGTGCACGACTTGCTCGGCCTGGTGCAACTCGACTGGCTCTCTGACCGCTACCCGGCTCAACTCTCCGGTGGTCAGCGCCAGCGCATTGCGTTGGCCCGTGCGCTGGCTGTGGAACCCAAGGTGCTGCTGCTCGACGAGCCCTTTGGCGCGCTCGATGCCAAGGTGCGCAAAGAGTTGCGCCGCTGGCTGCGCCGCCTGCACGACGACCTGCATGTGACCAGCATCTTTGTCACCCACGACCAGGAAGAGGCGCTGGAAGTGGCCGACCGCGTGGTGCTGATGAACAGCGGCAAGATCGAGCAAATTGGCTCGCCGCAAGAAGTCTGGGACCACCCGGCAAGCCCCTTTGTCTACGGCTTTCTGGGCGATGTGAATCTGTTCCACGGTCGGGCCCACGAGGGCGAAATGCTGATCGGTGAAGACCAGCACGGTGTGCGCCTTCAAAGCCCGGAACACAGCACAACGCAAGACAGCAAAGCCTTTGCCTATGTGCGTCCGCACGATCTTGATGTGCGGCGCTACAAAGCCGGCGAAGAAAGCGGCATCAGCGCCTACCAGCCCCAAAGCGGCATTCCCGCCAAGCTGGTGCGCGCCATTGTGGTTGGCCCGATTGCCCGCCTGGAGTTACTGCCATTGGACGCCTCAGCGGCGGGCAGCGGCGACATCATCGAGGCGCAGATCGGCGCGCAGCAATATGCGCAAGAAGACTTCAAAGAAGGCGAGACGCTGGTGCTGACACCGCGCAAGGCCCGGGTGTTTGTGGCCTGAGGCAGCGGCAAACCACCCGAACCCAATGCGCGAATCAAAAAATAGATTCCATCGTTAGCGCGGATTTCCGAATCTTCCGGTAGATGGCAATAACTAGCCATCACTGGAATGCTCACAATGGGCTGGAAGAGCCATTCGTTGCGCTCCAAATCTGCCGCTCGGCCGTCAGGGAACAACAAAATAATCGTGGCAAACCTATTGATTGGGATGCCTATTCAAGTAGCACCGCTTTTCCAGTGTTTGAGTAACTTTGTTTCACGCGTCTCCCCTGGCCAAAGGTAGACGATGTACTTGTCATCAGCAGGTTCCCATTCGGTTTTTATCGTCTCGATGCCCTGCATGAGCACAAGGGCACGATACGTCCCTTGAGGTAGCGTAAACCTTGGTGCGTCTGCGAAGTAGCCTGTGCAACACATGACTACTAATTTTCCTGTGGGCAATTTGATGCTCGCCTCAACGGCGTGGTCCACAGAGTCAAGGTCAATGTCGGGCTCACCTTCGCATATGGCAATCTCAACTGACACATC
>CAIQEX010000022.1 GCA_903870955.1 uncultured beta proteobacterium | reverse complement strand
TGCCGTGGCAAACACTGCCTCGACCTCCTTTTGCACCTTTTGAATCAGGTCACGCCGGCGACTGCGCGCCTTGGTCACAGCCTTGGTCAGAGTGGCGTAGCGCCAGGGCCACAGGTGCTTGAACGACAAGTCCTGTAGTTCGCGGTACGTGCTGTTGAGCCCCAGGCGATGCGCAATGGGCGCGTAAATGTCGAGCGTTTCAGAGGCAATGCGGTTCCACTTGGAGCGGGGCATGTCTGACAGGGTGCGCATATTGTGCGAACGGTCGGCCAGCTTGATCAGGATGACGCGCACATCGCGGGCCATGGCCAATAGCATCTTGCGGAATGACTCCGCCTGATTTTCCTCGCGTGTGTTGAAGTGCAGCTTGTCCAGCTTGGTCAACCCGTCGACCAATTCGGCCACAGGTGAGCCAAAGCGTTCGATCAGTTCGATCTTCGTTACACCACAATCTTCCATGGCATCGTGCAGCAATGCGGCCATGAGGGCTTGCGCATCGAGCTTCCATTCGGTGCACTGCACCGCCACTGCAATCGGGTGGGTGATGTAGGGTTCGCCGTTGTTGCGCATTTGGCCCAGATGGGCCTGATCGGCAAAACGGTATGCAGCACGCACCTGCTCACTGTCACTTGCAGACAGGTAATCCAGCCTGGCCGTCAGGCCGGCAAAGCTGGCGGACGCGGCATTGGCGACCGCCGAGCTGATAGTTGGTAAAGGAGTGGAAGCAGCATGACCCATGCACTAAATGTAGCGCAGGGGCAATAGACTTGTGAATTCGGCGTTTCCAGACGAAAAAAAACACCGCAAGCGGTGCTTTTTTTGAGACATGTCGCGGATTAAAGCGGCACTTTCTTGAGCATTTCAATGCCAATCTTGCCCGCGGCGATTTCGCGCAGAGCGGTTACGCCTGGCTTGTTCTTGCTTTCGATCTTGGGTGTATGACCCTGGCTGAGCATGCGGGCGCGGTAGGTTGCGGCCAACACGAGTTGGAAGCGATTGGGGATTTTCTCCAGGCAATCTTCAACGGTAATACGGGCCATGAAATTCTCCAAAAACTTAAGGGATGTGCAGCGCTTTGAATGTCTCGGCCCGTGCACGGCGCTGTGCCGAAAACTTGAGCCGCTGAGAGTGAACAATGGCTTTCAGATCGAAGAGCGCACGGTCAAACAACTCGTTGATTATAACGAAATCAAATTTATCCACATGGACCACCTCCGCCTGCGCATTGCGCATGCGCAGATCGATGATGTCTGGCGCGTCCTCGCCACGGCGTTCGAGGCGGGAGCGCAGTTCGTCCCAACTCGGCGGCAGAATAAAAATGCAAATCGCGTTGGAGAAGATGTTCTTGATTTGTAGCGCGCCCTGGAAATCAATTTCCAGAATCACATCGGCACCCTGGGACATGCGCTCTTCGATGGCTTTTTTAGAGGTGCCATAACGCTGACTGTGAACGTGCGCCCACTCGACAAAGGCGTCAGCCGCCACCATCGCATCAAACTCCCCGGGCGACACAAAAAAGTATTCGCGTCCGTGCTTTTCCTGACCGCGCGGTGCCCGCGTGGTGTGGGACACCGAGGGTTGGACATGGGAGTCAAGCTCAAGCAACGCCTTGACCAAGCTGGACTTTCCGGCACCGCTGGGTGCTGCGACGACAAAAAGGTTTCCGGGATAGTCCATGG
>CAIQEX010000021.1 GCA_903870955.1 uncultured beta proteobacterium | reverse complement strand
GGCCGCCTTCTGGCGGGTCATGGCCGGGGTCATGGGCGCGGAGTTGTCGAGCGTCCTGCCCTTCCACGGCATCGCCGGCAGCGGCAGCTATGAACTCGCCGCCGTCGCCGCCCTGACGGCCCAAACTGCCATGGCCGATGACGCCAGCTGCAAAACCGTGCGTTTCGCCGACGTCGGCTGGAGCGACATCGCAGCCACCACCGGCATGGCCTCGGTCGTGCTGGAAGGTCTGGGCTACAAGCCCACGGTGACCATTGCCTCCATCCCAATCGCTTTTGCTGGCATGAAGAAGAAACAGATCGACGTTTTCCTGGGTTACTGGAACCCGTCCATGACGCCGCAGATCGAGCCCTTCGTGAAGGCTGGCGACATCAAGGTGCTGGACACCCCGAACCTGGTTGGCGCCAAGTACACCCTGGCCGTGCCCACCTACCTGTTTGACAAGGGTCTGAAGACCTTTGCTGATATCGCCAAGTTCGAAAAAGACCTGGGCGGCAAGATTTACGGCATCGAGCCAGGTAATGACGGCAATGCACTGATCGCTGGCATGATCAAGGACAACAAGTTTGGCCTGAAGAGCTTCAAGATGGTCGAATCCTCTGAAGCCGGCATGCTGATCGAAGCCCAGCGCGCCATCAAGGACCAGAAAGCCATTGTCTTCCTGGGCTGGGAGCCGCACCCCATGAATGTGCAGATGAAGATGAGCTACCTGTCTGGTGGCGACG
Organism: uncultured beta proteobacterium; assembly: GCA_903870955.1. Lineage (GTDB taxonomy): Bacteria > Pseudomonadota > Gammaproteobacteria > Burkholderiales > Burkholderiaceae_C > Allorhodoferax. The sequence goes on along the minus strand of CAIQEX010000021.1, from coordinate 1,699 downwards.
ACATCTTCGGACCCAACCTGGGCGAAGCCAAGGTGTACACCGCCATTCCTCCCTCCTATGAGAAGAAGTGCCCCAACGTCTACAAGTTACTGACAAACCTGCAGTACACCACCGACATCGAAAACCAGGTCATGGGCCCGATCCTGAAGAAGGTCAAACCCAACACCGCAGCCAAGGACTTCCTGAAGAAGAATCCCGGCACGGTCGACAAATGGCTGGCTGGCGTGACCACGCTGGACGGCAAGCCCGGCGTGGATGCGGTCAAGACCGCGTTGGCCAAGTAGGCTAGCGACAGACGCACTGCAAGGCGATTCGCTTTGCAGTGCTGCACAGGCAGTCGGCGCAGCGCGCCGGCTGTGCCGCTCCGACGCAGCCTGGCTGGGTCGGAGTTGTTTTTTGGGCTGGCCATTGTGGACCAGACCGCGCAAGGAACGCTATGAGCGAAGTCACCATTTCCAGTTTCGTCAACGGCCTGCATGTGCAGGGCAGCGGCGAACGTTTTGAATCCATCAACCCAGCCACCGGACGCGCCTTTGCAGCCGTCCATGACGCGTCGCAAGCCGACGTGGACGCCGCCGTCGCGGCGGCACACGCCGGGTTTCTGGTCTGGTCGGCCATGACCGGCACCGAGCGTGGCCGCATCCTGCGCCGGGCGGTGGAGATTCTGCGCAGCCGCAACGACGAACTTGCTGCCCTGGAAGTACAGGACTGCGGCAAACCGATTCAAGAAGCGCTGGTGGTGGATGTGGCCAGTGGTGCCGATTGCATCGAGTACTTTGCCGGCGCCGCCGCCACGCTGACCGGTCAGCAATACCCTCTGAAAAACGCCTTTGCCTACACCCGCAAGGAACCGTTGGGCGTGTGTGTGGGCATTGGCGCATGGAACTATCCGATCCAGATTGCCTGCTGGAAGTCTGCGCCCGCGCTAGCCGCTGGCAACGCGATGATTTTCAAACCGTCGGAGTTGACACCTGCTACGGCGGTCAAGCTGGCCGAGATATATCTGGAAGCCGGCGTGCCTCCCGGCGTCTTCAATGTGTTGCAAGGCCGGGGCGCAACGGGCGCCATGCTGGCAGCCCATCCGGGCGTGGCCAAGGTCTCGGTGACCGGCTCGGTGCCAACTGGCAAGAAAGTCATGCAGACGGCAGCAGGCACCTTGAAACGCGTGACCATGGAACTGGGAGGCAAATCGCCCCTGGTAATTTTTGATGACGCCGATCTGGAGCAGGCCGTGGCCGCTGCCATGATGGGCAACTTCTACACCCAGGGCGAGGTCTGCACCAACTGCACCCGCGTCTTCGTGCAACGCGGCATAGCCGACCAATTTTTGGCAAGGTTGAAAGAGCGCACGCTGCTGCTGCGCGTCGGTGACCCGATGAATCCCGAGACCGAAGTCGGCGCACTGATTTCAGAAGCCCACACCGCCAAGGTGATGGACTACATCGCCAGCGGCGTTGCGGAAGGCGCCACCCTGGTCTGTGGTGGCGAACGGGTTGACGTGGCCGGACAAGGCACGAATTTTGTCGCCCCGACCATCTTTGCCGACTGCTCGGACGAGATGCGCATCGTGCGCGAAGAAATCTTCGGCCCGGTGCTGTCCATGCTGACCTTCGACACCGAAGCCGAGGCGGTAGCCCGCGCCAACAACTCGCGCTTCGGCCTGGCCGCTGGTGTCTTCACCACCAATTTGCAAAAAGGC
>CAIQEX010000020.1 GCA_903870955.1 uncultured beta proteobacterium | reverse complement strand
AATGTTCGTATAGGCGGCAAAAACGTTGTCTTCGCACCTGCATACGGTGCCCCGTTTGTAATGGACTTGGACAAGGGTCGCCGCTACGGCACTCTGGAAGACTTTCAGAACTTCGTCAAGCTAACATACTCCAGTCCTTGGCTGCACCATAGTGGCGGAACCGTGTGCGAGCCTACCGATGTGCCAGTCAATAAGCGCCATCTGGATATGGTGTTTTCCCATCTCCGGTATTCAGACAAGCCCTTCATGGGATCGGTCACCGCAGAGGAACGTGCGGAGGACTCGATTGAAATGGCGCGCATCGTCTTTGGCCCGGACTTTGTAGACAAGAATTGCGTCATCCTGGGCAATATCAACGTCAACTCGCCATTGCTGTGGGATGGCACCATGACCAAGTCGGCACGCGCTTACGCACGAGCCAACCAGGCTGCTGTGATCGTTCCCTTTATTCTGGGTGGCGCCATGGCCCCTGTCACCAGCGCCGGTGCCATTGCACAGGCATTGGCAGAGACCATGGTCGGCTGTGCCATTACACAATTGGAACGTCCGGGTGCCCCTGTCATATTCGGCAACTTTATGTCGAGCATGTCCTTGCGGTCAGGCTCTCCAACCTTTGGCACGCCGGAGCCTGCCTTGGGTTCTCTAGCTATTGGGCAACTGGCGCGCAGGCTAGGCTTGCCGCTGCGCTGCGCTGGGTCCTTTACAACTTCCAAAGCCCCGGACGGGCAAGCCATGATGGAGAGCGTCACCTCCATGCTCTCCGCTATTCACTGCGGTGCCAATTTCATATTGCATTCGGCGGGCTTTCTGGATGGCCTGCTTTCCATGAGTTACGAGAAATTCATGATGGATGCAGACTATTGCGGCGCCCTGCATAGTTACCTAGCAGGCATCACCATTGACGACAACGCACTGGCATTTGATGCCTACAGCGAAGTCAGCCCTTCCGGCCACTTCCTAGGTTGCGCGCACACCATGGCCAACTACACCACAGCTTTTTTTGACTCTAGTATTTCCGACAACACTCCGTTTGAGAGTTGGAATGAAAACGGTCGTATCGAAAGTGCAACCCGTGCGAATACTCGATGGAAGGCAGCGTTGTCAGAGTACCAAGCTCCTGACATGGATGTGGCGATCGATGAAGCACTGAAAGACTTCATTTCCCGCAAGAAGGCTTCGATGCCGGATCAGTGGTACTGAGACGAAATCCAACCAAATGAGATTCATGATGGGTTTAGATTTCAATTTCAACAAAGCACCTAGTAGCGCGTACCTAGCTAGTTTTGAAAGGCTGGACAACAGGGTGCGACGGTTTACTTTCTTTACTTTGGAGCAATACTCTTTCATTGCACTCTCCAACGCTATTGAGCCACTGCGCGCGGCAAATCGAATCGCGGGACGCGAGGTCTATGCATGGGATATCGCCACAATTGACGGATCAGACGCAGTGGCCAGCAACGGGCTGAAGATCTCGCCCACTATGCATATTGATGAAATTGAAGACGCCAACATTGTCTTTGTGTGCGGCGGGCAATTCATTGATCAGACTACCACCTCTGGTGTGATCGAGAAACTGAGGCACTTCGCTGCCAACCGGATTGTCCTCGGCTCGCTGTGTACTGGTGGCTATTGCTTAGCGATGGCCGGGTTGCTTGATAACTATGAAGCTGTAGTGCATTGGGAGCAACGCAGCGCTATGGAGGAGAACTATCCGCAGATTCAATTCTCGGACAAGCTCTTTTCTGTTGATCGGAACCGCTTCACCTGCACGGGTGGCACGGCACCGCTGCACTTGATGCTCAAGCTTATCAGCGATGACCTCGGGCGAATACTTGCTGCCAAGGTGGCAGACCACTTTGCAGTGGATCGGATAAGGGTGGAGGAAGACAAACAATACGTTCCACTAGCGGCGCATGTTGGCCACTATCACCCAAATTTGATTGAGGCGGCATCACTCATGGAGTCGAATTTGGAAGACCCACTTCCCATGGAAGAAATTGCCAGCCTCGTGGGTGTCTCGCGTCGGCAAATTGAGCGTCTGTTCAAGCGCTTTGTAGGTACTGTTCCTACCAAGTACTACCTTGATCTGCGCCTAAGGCGCGCCCGCAGTTTGCTGCTTGAAACCTCAATGTCGGTAACACAAGTGGCTGTTGCATGCGGGTTTCAGTCGGGGGCACACTTTTCAAAGTGTTATCGCGATCAGTATGGAATGACGCCCACATCGGAAAGGTGTCAGCGCCCGCTGAGCACCTCGAGACCGGCTACCCAATCACATGCTTTTGCATTTACATGAACGCTGCAAATACGTATCAAAAGTTGATGTTTGAAGTGAAGGTGAAGTTTGATTTTTTACAACCCCAAAGGAGATAGTGTCATGGATCAAAAGGAAGTAAATCTGGAGTCGAAGCTCATTCTGGATCGCCGTCAAATCATTGCGGGTGCTGCGGCAATCGGCCTTTCGGCGGCGTTCTCAAGCATGCCGGCGCTGGCGCAAACTACACCCAAAAACGGCGGAACATTGCGACTTGGCATGGAAGGCGGTTCACCCTCCGATAGCCTGGACCCGCGCACCTACGCTGACTCCATTCCCATCGCTTACAGCCTGATGTTTTGGAACCTTCTAGTTGAAATTGACTCCAAAGGAAATGCAACCCCAGAATTGGCCGAAAGCTGGGAATCCAAACCCGGCGCAATGGAGTGGATCTTCAACATCCGCAAGGGCATCACATTCACATCAGGTAAGACACTGGATGCAGATGACGTGATTTACTCCATCAACCTGCACCGCGGTGAAACGAAGTCACCGTCCAAGCAGATTCTGGAGCCCATCAAGGAAATCAAGAAACTCTCGTCAAACCAGATTCAAATTACACTGAGTACAGGAAACGCTGACCTGCCGGCAGTGCTGTCTGATTACCACCTGTTGATTGTTCCCGCCGGCACCACTGATTTTTCCAAACCCGACGGCACCGGTGCCTATACACTGGCCGAATGGCAACCAGGTGTTCGCGTAGTTGCAAAGCGCAAACCTGGCAATTATTGGAAGCCCAACCGGGGCAACTTCGACACAGTTGAACTGCGCTATATCGGCGATTCCGCGGCACGCACACAGGCACTCATGACCGGCCAAGTGGATGCGATCAATCGAGTTGACGCAAAGACCGTCAATCTGCTTTCCAAAAACAAGGGTATCAAGATCTCTCGCACCCCTGGCTCCGGTAACCGGTTTGCTTTTGTTGCCCACACCGATGTAGATCCGTACAAAAATCGCGATGTCATGCTTGGTCTAAAGCACGGTATCGACCGCAAGAAGATCGTCGACAACGTGTTTTCGGGTTACGCCACCATCGGTAACGACCATCTACTGAGCCCAACCAATGCGTATTACGACCACAAACAGAAGATGAATGCCTACGATCCGGATAAGGCGAAATTCCACTTCAAGAAGGCCGGCATATCCGGGCCTTTTGAGCTACAGGTCTCTGAAGGCGCTTTTTCCGGTTGCACCGATGCAGCGGTCATATTCCAAGAGTCCCTAAAGGCCACTGGAGCCAGCTTGGACGTCAAACGTGTTTCTGGCGACGGCTATTGGGACAATGTTTGGCCCAAGGTCCCGTTCTGCGCCGTGTACTGGGGCACACGGCCCACGGCAGACCTGCAACTTTCCACTGCGTTCCTGGCCGGAGGTGCCTGGAATGACACTAGGTACAACAACCCAAAGTTTGACAAGCTGATCATCGACGCTCGGGTGGAACTCAATGACGCAAAGCGTAGATCCATGTACTCCGAAGCACAGTCCATGCTGTCAGGAGAAGCTGGAATGATTTGCTTCGCGATTGGTGACTACCTGGACGCATGTACCACTAAGTTGGCAGGTCTCGAGCCGCATGCCCGCTATGACCTGAATGACCAACGTCTCGCCGAAAAAGGTTGGTTTGTTTGAACGGTCAATCTTTTGCTGAAGATGAAGCGGAACGATTGAGACATACGAACTGCATTGATGCGTAAAGCCGATGTGCAGATTCTTCAGTCGTTCACGCCGTGCTATTGCGAGCAATTTCCTTTTGGCTTGGAAGTTATTTTATAAGTCCAAATGGATGCATTAGGACCGCAAATTTGATGGTGGTACAGCGGACCAAGTATCTGCATTTCAGAATAAATACGTCGCGTGATCTTTCGCTCAATGTGTCCAATTTATTGTAAGTAATGACGAGAGAAGCATTGCTAAAAATTGAAGGAGTAGCCCCGTGAGTCGTATACGTTCAATGGGAAAAGTCATTTCGGATTCATATGGCGAGTTAATAGAGCCCATGCCATTAGAAATCGACGTGGTAACACGGCTAGGTCAAATTGATGAGGATAGACTAATAAAAGATCGTCTAAACAGACTTCGATCTGAGTTAGTT
>CAIQEX010000019.1 GCA_903870955.1 uncultured beta proteobacterium | reverse complement strand
GGTTATTTTGTAATGAATATTTATACGCGGAAGCAGCTGTGTCAACCATGGCGTGGAACCATGGTGCCCGGGGCCGGAATCGAACCGGCACGGATTTCTCCGGGGGATTTTGAGTCCCCTGCGTCTACCAATTTCACCACCCGGGCGGGTTCTGTGGAACGACTCAAATTATGGCACATTTATGTCCATGAAATATCCCACCATTGAAGACACGATCGGAAAAACCCCGCTGGTTGCGTTGCAACGCATCGGTGTGCAGACTCAAGGAGAACGCAACAACATAGTGCTAGGCAAATTGGAAGGTAACAACCCGGCTGGCTCCGTCAAAGACCGGCCTGCGTTGTCGATGATTCAACGGGCGCAGGAGCGTGGCGAAATCAAGCCGGGCGACACGTTGATCGAAGCCACTTCGGGCAACACTGGCATTGCGTTGGCCATGGCTGCAGCCATCAAGGGCTATCGGATGGTGCTCATCATGCCGGAAGACCTGTCCATTGAACGGGTGCAAACCATGAAGGCCTTTGGCGCCGAGTTGATCCTGACGCCCAAGAGTGGTGGCATGGAATACGCCCGTGATCTGGCTGACAAAATGGTTCGCGAGGGGCAAGGCACTGTGCTCGATCAGTTTGCAAACCCCGACAATCCACGCGCGCATTACGAAACCACCGGGCCAGAGATTTGGGCTGACACGCACGGAAAAGTCACGCACTTTGTCAGCGCCATGGGCACCACCGGAACCATCACCGGCGTGTCACAGTTTTTGAAAGAAAAGAACCCGGCAATCCGCATCATTGGTGCGCAGCCGTCCGAAGGCTCGCGCATTCCCGGCATTCGCAAGTGGCCGCAGGAATATATGCCCAAGATTTACAACGCCGCCAATGTGGACGAGTTGGTCTATGTCAGTCAGCCAGACGCTGAAGACATGTGCCGCCGCATGGCACGCGAAGAGGGTATTTTTGCTGGCATATCGGCCGCCGGCGCATGCTGGGTGGCCCAACAAATTGCCGCTCGTGAGCGCGATGCAACGATTGTGTTTGTGGTCTGTGACCGGGGCGACCGCTATCTGTCAACTGGCGTATTTCCCGCATGAAGTGCACCGGGCAGACGCGCTGCAATTTACAATGCGACGGACCTAGGAACACACATGCAGATCGACAAAGAAATTGACACCCGTGGACTGAACTGCCCCTTGCCCATTCTGAAGGCCAAAAAGGCCTTGGCAGAGTTGCAAAGTGGGCAGGTTCTGAAGGTGGTATCGACCGACGCCGGTTCGATGCGTGATTTTCAGGCCTTCGCCAAGCAAACCGGCAACGAACTGCTGGACCAGCAAACACAAAACACGGATTACATCCATGTCCTGCGTCGACGCTAATTCTCTTGGATTACCCCAGTCGAGCCAATTGGTCACGCATCTTGGTCACGGTGTCTGAAAATCCAGCCACGCGCTTGCGCTCCTGATCGATAACAGCCGGGGGCGCCTTGGCGACAAAGGCTTCGTTAGCCAACTTGCCATTGGCCCTGGCGATTTCACCTTCCAGGCGTGCCACTTCCTTACCCAGGCGCAGCTTTTCGGCGGCCACGTCCACTTCCATGTGCAAGCAGATGCGCGCATCGCCCACCACCGCCACGGGTGCAGCTTGGGCGGCGGTCTGCCACGATTCTTCGTCGGCAAACAGCTTGACCTCGTTGAGCTTGGCCAGCGCCTGCAGAATCGGGGCCGACTCGCGCAAGAAGGCGCCTTCGGCTTCGGTTTGCGCCACCACATACAGCGGCAGGCGGGTGGAGGGTGGCACGCTCATCTCGCCGCGCAGGTTGCGGCAGGCATCGACCAGCAATTTGAGTTTGACGATTTGTGCAATCGCCGCTTCGTCAATGCGCTCGGGCTGGCTTACCGGGTACGCAGCGATGCTGACCGACGGGCCTGCATGTCCCGGGGTATCGGCAGTTGCGGGCAGACGGCCCGCAACGGGTGCCACCTTTTGCCACAACTCTTCGGTGATAAAGGGAATCACCGGGTGTGCCAATCGCAGAATGGTTTCCAGCGTGCGGATCAGGGTGCGGCGGGTGCCACGCTTTTGTGCATCGTCACCGGTCTGAATCTGAACCTTGGCAATTTCCAGGTACCAGTCGCAGAACTCGTCCCAGACGAACTGGTAAATCGTGTTGGCTACGTTGTCGAGGCGATATTCCGCAAAGCCTTTGGTGACTTCGGCTTCGGTCTTCTGCAGCAGCGAAACGATCCAACGGTCAGCGGCGGTAAAGCTCAAGTAACCGTGGGCCGGTCCACCGACTGCACATTGTTCCTTGTTGTGCTCCAGCAGGCCGCAATCCTGACCTTCGCAGTTCATCAGCACAAAGCGGGTGGCGTTCCACAGCTTGTTGCAGAAGTTGCGATAGCCTTCGCAGCGCTTGCTGTCGAAGTTGATGCTGCGGCCCAACGAGGCCAAGGCTGCAAAGGTGAAGCGCAGGGCATCGGCCCCGTAGGCGGGGATGC